>JADFJY010000010.1 GCA_022565935.1 Nitrososphaerota archaeon | reverse complement strand
CAGAACCAAAATCACCACAGGAATCTGAAAAATCATCTAATGATGAACCAATAATTATTTCTGATGAGGATAAATCTGCTAATAACCAAATTATTTGGGTTTTTGTTATTATTAGTTTTATAATAATGGGATTTGTAATTCTCAAGAAAAAAGTTCAACATCAGAAGACTACATTTTCAAAATAAATATGGTATTTGCCCATTTACTTAGATTTAGAAGGAAAAGTTTTAGCTGAATTAATAGTTTAGAAATTGGAAAGCAAGCAAGTATGTTATCTTTTTTGCATCGACTCTTTGGGAGTTACATCCAGATATCAGGCCCGCAATCATCTTGCTTCCAATTTTTGTGATATTTTGTATTTTCAATTTTTTTTAAAATAAAACATGTTTTGAAATTTGATCAAAATGAGTTGAAAAAATTATCCTGTTTTAATTTTTAGAAAAATTGAGCCTATATTTTATTGAAAACAATATTGCAGGTGTGATTGTTTGTTCAAAATACACAAGCAATTTGTTATAATTTAATCACTCTAAGCGAAAATGAGTCATCCGTTTGACGGCATTCCTATATTTGCCTTAATTGACCATACCCTAGAACTCATTAGCCGTCAAACATCATTATTATGAACAAAAAATTTTTCAATTCCAAAAACTATCAAAAATCACTTGATCATAATATGTAAAGGAGCACAAATTAACCATCAATTAGAAAAGTGTAATTTCCTTCATGATGGTAATTGGGATGATATGGAATTAGTTGAACATCAAAAATATCACAAATCCCTTGAAAATGAAAATTATTCCTGGTTAGGATTTGATGTGCCACAATCTTCTGGAAAGTTAAGCGGACGTGACGGAAAAAGAATTTAATTGTGTTCAATTTTGTTTGAATTTTTTAATCTATTTTATTTAACATAATTTGATAAAATATCTTCAAAAATCTACGTGTGTTGAGAAACATATCACCTAACATGCCTAAATTAGATTATTAAAAATCTCAATAATTTTATTCTTAAGATGAGTGTGAAGAAACATGAGTGAAAATGATACTATATCTTGGTCAAATGACTCTTATCTTAAATGGTCTGATTTTGATGCAGAATCCAGCACTACAACATTTGAGGATTCTCACAGTGTTATCAAATATCGATTCACCTGGACTGTTAACTCTGATGAAAAAGAAACTCAAATAATCTTTTTTATTCAAAACATTCAACTTTTTGTCGAATTTCATAAAATCTTGTCATGGGTTAGACCTTCAGAAGCCACTGATGATTTACTAAAACATGAACAAGGACATTTTGATCTAGCTGAATTAGTAAAACTTGAAAATATAGAAAAACTAAAGAACAAATTTTATGACAAACAATTTTCTACAAGAGGGAAAAATGAAGATCAAAGAAAGCAATTTGCAAGAGAAGATTCTGGTAAATTGATTGTAGAAGAAGTTCAAAAAATTGAAGTGATTTTATCTCAAAGACGTAAAGAATATGATGAACAAACAAATTTTGGTCAAAATTTAGAAAAACAATCAAACTATGACTCTATATTTGATAAATTGAAATTATAATTTTTTATGGATTACAGGTTTATCGACCAATAATTTTATTCTCTGGAATTGAATTAATGTAATTAACTAGACTTCTATAATATTTTAAATGAAAATCTAAATCTCTAATTTCAGTTTGTTTTAACTCTTCCAGTTCTGGACCAAAATCTCTTTTGTCTGTTTGAATATGATTTAATGTATCTTCATTTATTTCAATCATGTGAAAAAGACTGTGAAGTACTTCTCCTTTTGTTAGGGTTTTATCGCATGATTTTTTTAATAATGTCTCAACCCAGTCCATATCAATTGGGGCCAGAATTATTATATCCACTCCTAAATGTGAAATTTTCAACCTTTACTCTAATTTTCTTTAGTGTTTTTAATTGATAATAATTTAAGAAAAAATTAATTTTTTCTTTCTTTCTTTTTTCTTTCAGTTATCTCCTTATTTCTTTCAATATCTGAATGCACTTCAAGATGCTCATAGAGCTGTTCCTTGGAATCAAATAATTTCTCACAATAGTAACATTGATGCATTGTATAATTACATCAATCTCAAATTAATTACTTTCTGTATGGAATTCAATATTTCTTACTAAAAATTGAGTTTTTATGAATTTTCAATAATTTTTCAATTAAATGATGGCTTTCAAGGTGTTTCTACTTTTATTTCAGAATTACATGTTGGTAATTTTCCTGAATCATTTTTGAATTCATCAATTAATTGTAATTGGCGTTCCTTTGGGTTGTCTATAAATTCTCTTTGATAATATTGAGTTTTTTGTTTACATTCATTTTCTTCAAAATTTTCCTCAACATACTTTGTAAATGTCTCTTCTAAATTTTTTGTCTCTCCAATGAATATGACCTCTTTACTTCTATTATAGAATACATATACTCCTGGAATTGGCTTTACAAATTTGGCACTATCAATCCAAACTCTCATTTTATCATCAAGTAATTCCATAAATTGAGATTATTTCACTACATATTAAACTAGATTATGAAAATTTTGGAAATACAATAACCTTCATGCTTTTAATATTAAGAAAAAAGAGAATTAACCCTGTCACTTTTAGAAAAATTTCCAAAGCAATTCTCGCCACGTGAAATTCAAAAAGAGATCCTTGCTGAAATTGAAGAGAAATTCAAATCAGGATACAAAAAAATCATTTTATGTGCCCCCACGGGAGTTGGAAAATCTCTAGTTGGGGCTACAGTTTCTAGTTATTTTGATAGCTCTTTTACTGTAACTGCATCAAAACATCTTCAGGATCAATATATCAAAGATATTCCTTTTCTAAAACCAGTTAAAGGTAAACAGAATTTTCCATGTCTCAAAATGATGTCTTCTGAAAAAGTTGATAATACAAAACGAGCCATGAGATGGGGTTTGACATGTGAGAAAGGCCAATGTCAAGAACGAGTAAGTAAAAATGGTAAAGAAGTCATAGAGATTTGTAAATTCAAACCTACAATTAAACAAGTTGAAGAACATACTCAAGATTCGCAGTCTTGTCATTATTATTTGCAAAAATATGAGGCTCTTATATCAAAACATTCTTTGTGGAATTATCATGCATTTTTTCAAATAATGAAATTTAACAAGAAACTCTTTGAAGATTATCTTGATAGAAAAGTATCAATCTTTGATGAAGCACATAAAATCGAAGATCAAATAATACAATTTATTGGATTTGATATTTTTAGTGGACAAGTAGATGAATGTAATATTAATTTTGACAGATATGATTTCACTGATTTAGATTCTATGATTCAATTAACTGATGATATTGCATATTCGTACGCAAAGAAAATTAAAGATATCAAGGAAAGTCCTGCGTTTCAAAATAATCCTGATTATGAGTTAATTACAAGATTGGAGAGACGTTATGATAAAGCTGCCCAAGCAAAAATTGACATCATGTCTGATAAAGATAATTTTGTTGTAAATGATCCTGTAAAAGATTTGAATGGAAATTTTAGAACGATTTCTATAAAACCAATTGACGTTTCAAAATTTGCAAATATTTTCTTTGAAACAGATTATCAGATTTTTATGTCTGCAACAATTGATAAATCAAGTTTTTGTGAAAATATGGGATTAGAAAAAGATAATGTTGCATTTGTTGATAGTCAAAAATCACCATTTCCAATTGAGCATAGAACCATTGACCTTCTTAATATCCGACGACTCAGTTATGGCTCTACTGAAGATGATGAAATTGAAGTTATCAAAACAATTGATAGAATATTAGATGAGCATGCAAATGACCGGGGATTAATATTAACATCTTCTATTCCACGATGTCAAAAAATTCTTCGATATCTCTCTCCAAAAAATACTAGGAGAATTCGAATCTGTCATAGTAGAAACAAAGATGGAAAAACACAAGATGAAGTTATTTCAGAGCATGCAAATGACCCAACTGGTGTATTACTATCCTCTTCGCTTTGGGAAGGTGTTGATCTAAAAGATGACTTGTCTAGATTTCAAATTATTGCAAAAGTGCCTTATCCTAATTATAAAGAAAAGAGAATCAAGGCAAAAATGGACAAATTTCCTTTGTGGTATACCTCTCAAACTCTAACTAAGTTACTACAAGGATTTGGCCGCTCAATTAGAAGTGAAGATGACTGGGCAAAAACTTATGTTCTTGATACTGCAGTAAACAATGTATTTTTCAAAGGACAGTCAATGATTCCAAAGGCATACTATGATGTTTTAGGAATAGAAAATCTGTAGTAGATTGCAGTATGCCAAAAAGTAAACCTTTCAGGCATGGACTCTCGGATCACTATTCAAGTATATGTACGAACTCTTGGCACGATTTTTCTTCTAAACTCTATTAAAAAATATTAAACTTTTTTTAAACCATTTTTAAACTGATTATTAATGGAAGCCATATTATCTGAATTTCTTAGAAGTTTGGGTGTTGGAGCAGGTATTCCTATTGCTTTTTACTCTGTGTTTAGACTTCGTAAAGGTGGTTTTACTAAAAGTAGTTTTACTAAAAGTAGTTTTACTGTTCAACGTGTTGAAATTAACAAACAAAGTCTTGTTATGTTAATCGTGGCAATACTTGCACTTTATCCAATATTCTTATAAAACTGACATACATTCTTTCACCACACGCATACAGTTTCAATACAGTTTTTATCGGCTTGTTTTTTACCCCATGTTCGTTCACACAACGGGGGTTATTGATCAATGACCCACCTATCATTATCTCTCATACTTGAAAGAAGCAAGAGGAGGTGAAATGAAATAGCAACATTAACAGATTATGTCACGATTGGCGATTCAGTATCTCTTGCAAAATTAGGTGATAAGCCATTTACTGTTACTCACATTGAGGACTCTGATTACACTCAGGGAACAGATGTTACCAAGGGTGTGAAGATTACAACCCAAGAGTTCTTTGATGTAGATGGGAACCAAGCTAACAAGTTCCATACAACTAGAGTAGCAATAGTCAAGAAATTCGCAAATCAAAAGCTTAGAGACGATATTAACTCTGGAAAGGAAACTTTGAGAGTCAAATGTGTTTCTGCAAAAAGCCAAGCTGGAAAGGATTTCTTCAATCTAGTAGACGCATAGTAATTGTTTGTTCAAATGAACAAACATTTTTCCTCTCTTTTTTATTCTAATCTGCGGTGATTTTGAGCCTAATAAAGTTGGCAAAAGACCGGTTTGCATTTACCTGTAGTAGATAACAGAAATTTAATTATTATAATCTAATTTTTTCTGCCTGTTATCTCTAAAAACTATCTCTAATTGTGATCTATAAAGATTATGGACAAATTGTTCATTGTTAGAGGTTTGGAGTAGTGACTGCACCATTTGCAGCAGAGCCTACAAGTGTTGCATATTTTGCAAGAGCACCTGTTGTGTAATTGGGTTTTGGTTTGCTCCATTGATTCCTTCTACTTTCTAATTCTTCTTCTGAAACATTAAGATCAACTACATTGGTTTCAGTGTCTATGGCTATCTCATCCCCATCTTTTACTAGGGCAATTGGACCGCCAACATATGCCTCAGGTGCAACATGACCCACCATGAATCCTCGTGTGCCTCCAGAAAATCTACCATCTGTTACCATTGCAACTTTTTTCCCTAATCCTTGTCCTACAAGAGCTGCAGTTGTGGAAAGCATTTCTCTCATTCCAGGACCGCCTTTTGGACCCTCATATCTAATAACTACAACATCTCCCTCATCAATTTCTCCTTTAGACACTGCATCAAATGCAAATTCCTCTCTATCAAAAACACGAGCTTTTCCTGTAAATTTTGTAATCTCTACTCCTGCAGTTTTAATTACTGCCCCTTCAGGTGCTAGACTGCCTTTGAGAATTACAGCAGTTCCAACTGAATGTAATGGATTTTCAATTGATCGTACAATGTCTTGCTCTGCTTCTGAAAAGTTAATTGAAAGAAGATTTTCTTTAATGGTTTTTCCTGTAACTGTCATACAGTTTTCATTAAGAAGTCCTTTGTCAAGTAATTTCTTCAATACAAATGGAATTCCTCCAATCTTATCTAATGAATTCATAACATAATTTCCTCCTGGTTTCATGTCTGCTAAATGTGGAGTTTTTTTTCTTATCCTTTCAAAATCGTCATAACTCAAATCTATGTTTACTTCATTAGCAAGTGCAAGTAAGTGTAGTATTCCATTAGTTGAACCTCCAACAGAATTCAACATTATGATTGCATTTTCAAATGCCTCAAATGATAAAATTTCTTTTGGTCTGATATTCATTTCAAGTAATTTAGCGCACGCTACCCCTGTGTCATATACTATTTTTTCACGCCTGTCATCTTCAGCTGGTGGGCTTGCACTACCTGGCAATGCAAGACCAATTGCTTCAGATATTGATGCCATTGTGTTTGCAGTAAACATTCCTCCACAGGAACCTGCATTTGGACATGCAGTGTTTTCAATATTTTTTAGAGCTTCAAGAGTTATCTGACCTGCATCATATGCTCCAACTGCTTCATAAACATCAACTACTGTTAGCTCTTTACCATCAAGCATCCCTGGCATAATGGTTCCACCATACACAAACACTGATGGAATATTTAGTCTGGCCATAGCCATCATAGTTCCTGGCAGACTCTTATCACATCCTGCAATTCCTACTAGTGCATCATATTGATGTGCTCGAACCATTAATTCAATTGAATCTGCAATAACCTCACGAGAAATTAGTGATGATTTCATTCCTTCATGACCCATTGCAATTCCATCACTTACTGCAATAGTTGAAAATTCTCTTGGCGTTGCACCTGTATCTGAAACTCCCTCTTTAGCTTTTAGAGCTAATCTTGGAAGATGAATGTTACAAGGTGTTGCTTCATTTCCTGTGTGGCAAACACCAATGAATTGCTTTGATAAATCATCATCAGTTAACCCCATAGCTTTGTACATTGCTCTATGTGGTGCTCGAGCAGTTCCTTCTACAACATTTCTACTAGAGATTTCCATAACATGTAATTTTCTGATTGCTATAATTTAGACTTTCCACATACTATCATAGTTTGTAATAAAACAAAAATTAACGGGCTTTTAGGCTCAAATGAGCTTTGAAAACTTTCCTTTCTTACAGATTTGTTGATACAATTGCTTGAGACAATTCTACTTTACTAATTCTTGGTTTTCTAATTGTAACAAGTATCCCTTTATTTCTTCAGGAGTTTCAGCACCAAATATTATCAAGATTTTATCTCCTTCATCAATTTCATAATCTATAATATCTGATACTTGTTCTTCATTAATGAAGAATTTGAGGACGTAATCTTCATTTGTACAATAAGATTTTCCACCTGGGAAAACATAGCATTGATCATCAAGAGCTATTCTCAATGAATCAAATAGAAACTCTAGAGTAACACCTGTGGCATGTTTATGCATAGTAGAGCCATCTCTTCCTTCAAAATGAATCCAACTTGATTTAATTTGAAAGGCTGGACCTGAAAATTCAAATGTATCTCCAAAAATCTTTACTAATATTGCTGCATGTGAATGCTCACTGCCTAACGCACCAGCGTTTTCTGGACCACCAGGTGCAGTTTCAGTCATGGTGAGAAATACATATACTGAATATCCTACAATGACTGCAATTACAGTAAGAACCGCAATTGTAATGAGTGTATTCTTTCTTTTTTCAGCTGAATGTATTGAAGCGTAATTTTCACGTTTTTGTTCACGTTCTCTTCTTTCTTTTCGCCCCATGAGATGAACTGATTCTAAAATTTACCCTAATTAACCATTCGATAAAAACAATAAATAAAATCACAAATTGCTGATCCGTATGCATTGCCTTTTTTGTGATATCTTAGATGGAAAAAAAGATGGACATTTTCTATATGAGGATGATTCACATGTCGCATTTTTAGATAGATATCCAATTGATGTCGGTCATAGTTTAGTTCTTCCAAGAAAACACCATGAAAAAATAACTGATATGACTCCTGAAGATGTAGGAACTATTTTTGCACTTGTTCCAAAAATAGCAAAGGCAATTTTAGATGCAACAAACGCTGATGCCTTTAGTATTGGTCAAAATAATGGCAGAGCGGCAAAACAGATTGTCCCTCATGTTCACATACATATCATTCCTAGATATAACAACAAAGGCACTGTATGGACAAAGCGGCAAATCTCAAATGATAATGATCTTTCAGAATTGGCAAAAAAAATACGTAGTTTTCTTACTTAGCATGACCTGGATTATATCTTAAAATTGCTCCAACTTTTCCAAGACTGGCCAACATGTGTCCATGTTCTGCACTTCCAGAAATAACTTCTAACTGTGTACCTGTTTTTGCTGCAAGTAGTTCTAGATAATCTACAACATCTTGTTCGTTAACTTCTACTTCCATTGCGTTACATCCTGGGCATGGTTTGTTTGAATACTCTGTCTTTTTTGGAATTACTAAGGGTCTCTCTACAATTTCTTCTTGAATATGTTTACATCGTTTGCATTTTCCTTCTACTCTGTTCAAATTTGTATCATCAGTGATGATCAAAGTTTTAACAACATTGTTTTTTAAAAATTCAATTACTTCTTGTAAACCATAGGACCCTTTCCCAGAATTCCCATTAATCTCTCTGAATAGATCCTCAACTAGTTTTTTTTCTTCCACTAATCTAAAATCCCCTAAAATATCTGAAGACTTTGCAAATGCCTCTCTGATTCCTTCTGCTCCTGAATATGATGCATCAATTGTAGATATGATATTATTTTGTAATCTATACTCTAGATAGTTACCGTTGATAAAATCCTCTTTTGTAGGTCCTGGACCTGAAATTATTAATCCCTTGATTGGATATATGTCGATAAAGTACTCTCTAGTAGTTTGAGCTACTCTATTATAGAAATAACTCAACTCCATCTCTCTAAGTTTTTGAAACCTTTTTGCAGATTGCCCTCCTTGTCTATGTTTTCCTGCTACTCCTGAACCTGTTTGCGATAACACCTCAATTTTATCTCCATGTAATAATCCCCAACCTGCATCTTTTGCATCGATTGCTAAAAATCCAATTAGATTATCATCTTTTAGCATATCTTTTAGAATGTCTACATGGAAATGATCGTCACATCTGTATAGATATTGATTCAAATCTTTTGGCGGGTCTACTTCCCATACTGTAACTACTTCACTTCCTAAAGGACCTCCTTCTTCAGGCGGCAGTGCTCCACAGAACATTACTAATCCTCTTTCTGGTGTCTTTTTGTACAGTTTCAGTCTTTGAACAACCTTACCTAATGAATCAACTACATGTGATCTTGTAAGATCTGATTTGATGTTGTCTGCTGTTCCTTGTTCTTGTTGAAGTGCGCTAATTATTTCATGAAGTTGTTTTCCTTTTGGAATGTATACTGAAATAAGCTCTGTTCCTCTACCTGATTTTTTAGATAACTCCTCTAAGGTCTTTCTAATTTTATAGAGCTTTACTGAATCTTGTTTTTCTATGTTTATTTTCTTATTCATTTGTGGTTTCTCCTGTTCATGTGAATATTAATTTTGATTGATTAAATTCTATCTTTTCTAAAGTTATAATTCATCAATTGTTTTTAGAAACACTTCTAGTGGTTGATTTCCTCTAATTTTGATAATTTTTTGATCATTGAAGATTAAAAATGATGGTGTTGCATCAATTCCAATCTCTTTTCCAAATTCATAATGTGTAATGACTCTGTTTTGATATTTGTGCTCATCTAGACATGTGTTGAATTCAAGCAAATTCAACTTTACTGTAATTGCAAACCTATCTAATGAATCTCTTGTAATCCAGCCTGTTTTTTCTCCTCCCCAATTATTGTAAAGTTCATGATGATACTGCCAATATTTTTCTTGATCTTCTGCACAATATGATGCCTCAGCAGCTAGTATCGAATCAGGACCGTTTAGTGTAAAGTCTTTGAATACTAGTTTTACTTTGCCTGTTTTAATAAAATCATCATCAATAATATCTAACGTGCTTTGATGAAATTTGTAACAAAATGTACATTGATAATCTCCCCATTCTAGAATGGTAATTTTTGCATTGGAGTCCCCTAATATTGGAGAACCATTTTCAATTAATTTTGAAATAGTTAATAATTTAGAATCATTTTCTGATTCAGAATAAAATGTCAAAAACATTCCTGTGATAATCCCAATTACTACGGGAATTGCCAAGAGGTATAGTTTTGTCATACACTAAGACAATATGTTTCATGTATTAAATTTATTTTTTTGAGAATTTTTTATTGATTCATTAAATTTGATTTTGTAATACTGTCATAATTTCTTCCACTTTTTGTTTGTTATTTCTTTCTTGTTGATTTATGTTGATTTTTTCTAATTTTTCAAAAATTGTTACATTGTCTATCATATGTTCTAACACATCAAGCGAAAATGGTTTTTCTATTACTGCAATGGCTCTGTTTAGTTTTGTTAATATGTCTAGTAATGTTTTTTCAATATATCCTGATGCAAAAATTATTCTTTGTTGTGGATTGATAGATAAAATCTCAGCTGCTGCTTGTAGTCCTGTCATAAATGGCATTTTTTGATCAAGTATTACTACATCAAAATAATTTTCTGATTGTTGAGAATCATATTTTCTTTTGTATGCTTCAACACACTTGCGACCATCTGTTGTTAATGTAATTTCTTTACCTTTTGCTTCAAGAAAAGCCTTGTATAATCCTAAAATATCCAGATCATCATCTGCAATTAGTATCCTAATTGGTATTTTTGGAGCCTGTTTTTCCTCTTGGTAAATATTTTCTTCGCCTATTTTCTGAATTTCTAATTTGATAGGTTGTAAAATTTTATTACTAGATTTACCAAAAACCCCCTCAGTTAATTCTGCAAATAATTCATAGTTTGTAATTATTTCTTTTTCTGTTTTTCGGCTAATTTTCATCATTGTTTGCATAATTGACTTGTATCCATTTCGACCATGTAGATCAATTAATCCTTCTTGGATGATCTCTGAAATCTGATTTTTATGTTTCCTATCGTTTGATTCAATTCCTGAATTGTTCAATTTAGAATATTCTTAGAAAAAAATATATCAAAAACATCAGTATGTTAGATCTTGGAATAACATGCTTTTTAGAGCCTAATTCTGTCTTTTTTCAAAAATTTGTTGTTTTATCCAATAGCTTAAATATATTCGGAGAGTCATAATTTTTGTGTCAGAATCAATGCAGATTAATATTTCAAAGTCAGGTATTCCAATCTTTGCAATTGTACTTTTAGCAATTGTTTTTGTTTTCGGATTGTTTTTTGTAGGATATGATCAAGGACATATTTTCAGTATTGTTTTAGGTGAACAGGCATTTGAAGATCTTTACATTCATGAACTTACTCATGATATGAGGCATGCCGCAGGATTTCCTTGTCATTAGGAGTTTAATTTCATGAGAACATTTGTTTTTCTCATAATTGTTTTAATCTCTGGTGCATTTGCTGGAACTATTCATGGCGTTGTAAATTTTGTAATTGTAGAGCCATATCTAGATCAGGCTATTGGAATTGAAAATCAAAATCTATTCGCATCTGGTGAAGAAAAAGATACTCCTGAATTCTGGGTAGAATATGAAGGATATAGAGTGTGGCAAAAAAGTGGTCAGATTCTTGCTGGAACCATTTTAGGAACATCAATTGGAGCATTATTTGGAATAATATTTGCGTTATCTAGAAATTCATTACCCGGAAACAATGATGTCAAAAAAGCAGTTGTTTTATCTGGGATTATGTGGTTTACATTGTTTTTGATTCCATTTCTAAAATATCCTGCGAATCCCCCAACTGTAGGAGATCCAGAAACGGTGATACTTAGATCAATCTTATATCTTTCTTTTATTGCAATTTCTGGATTTGGAGCACTTGCATTTTACAAATTATCAAAGAAATTTCAAAACAACAGAAAACTTGTTGTATTGATTGGTTATGGGGTTTTTATCTCAGTTGCCTTTTTTGCAATGCCAGAAAATCCAGATGAAATTACTGCCCCAATGGATTTAGTAAATGAATTTAGGATAGTGTCATTCCTTGGTGTTACTTCTTTCTGGGTTTCAATCGGTTTGATTCTAGGGTTCTTTTGGAATCGTCTTGGTCCTCACAAAGAAACTACTACATCTTATAACTAATCATTCTAACTCTCTAGAATGAGAACAAAAACATGTCGTTTAAATATACTAAATAATTTTTTATTTTTACATGTCAAGAAGATTAACTCTTCCACAGTTAAAAAAATATGATATAACTCAAAAAGTAATTGAAGCATTAGCTGATTCTGAATCCCGTGCAATTCTATTTTCTATAATCCGTAAAGGAAACACTGCATCTGAACTTTCAGATAAACTCAAAATCCCTCTTAGCTCAGTTTATAAAAAATTATCTGACTTGGAAGAACTTACACTAATTGAAATTGAAAAATGGATGATCTCTGATAAAGGTAGAAAATACAAAGTTTATCGAAGCAGAATAAGCCAAGCAAATATTTCCATTAGAAAACCAGAACCAACACTTACGTTGATTCCTAATTAAGTGATTTTAATGTCAAAACCAAACATTATCCAATTATCTGAATTTGACATAACTCAGAAAATTATTGAATTGCTTAGTAGTGTTTGTACTAGAGCGGTACTGTTTTCAATTAAAAGAGAATCAAAAGATGCAAATCAAATTGCAGATGAATTAACAATTTCACTATCCACCGTATACAAAACGCTATCTAATTTGGAGGATCTTGCACTTGTAGAGGTAGACAAGTATGTTATTTCATCAGAAGGCAAAAAAATCAAATATTATCGTAGTAGAATTGCTAAGGTTGAAATCACTATGGAGAATTCAGAACCTAAATTGAATTTATATCCAAATACAGAAAATCCAAAATCTAATCTTTAGAATTTTGTTCTCATTCTAGAGACTTGGAACAAATATTTAGAATGAGAATTTAGTTTAAATTACTTAGCTAATCCTAAGTTTCTGTTCATGAAACGACAAACAACTTTGGGATTAGTTATTACAATTATTGCAATTGGTATTGTTACAATTCCTTTATCTCAGAATGTTCAAGCACAAAGTCTAGTTCCTGATTGGATAAAAAATAATGCTGGATGGTGGGCTGAAGGAACAATAGACGATAAAACTTTTCTAGATGGAATTGAATTTCTTATTGAAAATAAAATCATCAATGTTTCATCTAAATCAATTGATGTTGATACAATTACTATTGGATTTATTCCAGTTGAAAAAGCTGATGAATTAACTCCAAAAGCTCAAGCACTAGAGCAGTTCCTTGAGAACAAGTTGGGTGTTGATGTTGAATTGGTTGTTCCAACAAATTATGAAACTATTATCGAAGGAATGAGGTTTGGTCATATTGATGCTGCCTTTATGGATACCGGACCTGCATGGATTACACATCAACGAACAGGTGCAGAAGTTGTATTGGCAGAACTTGTTGCAGGAAAAGTAAATTATCAAGCAACAATTTGGGCTTTGGCTGAAAATGATTCTATTAATTCATTAGAAGACACTGTTGGTAAAAGGGTGGCATTTACTAGCATTACTGGTTCATCTGGTTTTGTTAGACCTATGGGCACATTGGTAACTGAAGGCCATATACAAATTGAAGGTGATGATATCGTTGCTTTACAATCCGCATTAGCTGAGAACTTTGAAAGTTATACATTTGCAGGCGGATACAAGGCGGCTTTACAATTACTTCTTAATGGAAATGTAGATGTTGCGTTTGCCTCAGATATTGCTCCTAAAAAATATCTCAACTTGGAAGATCAAGCAAAATTACGTCAAGTTGCAACCATTGGGCCTGTACCATCACATGTATTCATGGTCAATGCTGACATGTCAGAATCTACACGAGATGCATTAGTTGATGCCCTCATTGAACTCAACTATGATGAGAATAATTATATTTTACAAAATCTTTATGGTGCTGAAGCTCTAGTCCCAACTACTACAACTATGCATATTGGTGACTTTGGATCATTTATTGATGTTTTGACTGGGCTTGATCAATTAATTATTGACAAATACAACAAGAGTAAATAAAAATTGGAATTATACAAATGAAACAAATTCAGATGAGAAAAAGTTCAACTACGTCATTAATTTCTACAAAGAAAATTATTCAGATGAATAATGTTTGGGCATCATATGATTCTAAAAATTTTGTATTAGAGGGAATTAATTTATCTATTGATAGGGGAACAAATTATGCAATTATTGGGCAATCTGGTTCTGGAAAATCTACTTTACTTAAACTAATGAATGGGATGATGATTCCAAGTAAAGGTACAATCAAAATTGATTATGTTTCACCTGACATGAATAACAAAAAATTCAAAAATATGATGCATACAATTGGTTATATCCCTCAAAGTCTTGGACTAGTAAAAAATATCTCAGTTCTTGAAAATACACTACTTGGTGCATTGCCTAGGCTCAGCAAAATTCAATCATTATTTAAGAAATTTCCAGAACATGAGATTAAAGAAGCAAAGAGAATTCTAAATTTAGTTGGATTATCTGGAAAAGAAGATAGAAAAATCTACATGCTTAGCGGTGGTGAGAAAAGAAGAGTTGCAATTGCTAGAGCATTAATGCAAAAACCAACAATATTGTTAGCTGATGAAATTGTTTCAGAGTTAGATAATGTAACTGCACATGAGATTATGGATTTAATTACAGATGCTCAAAAAAGAACGAATCTTACAGCAATTATGGTTCATCATGATATGAAATTAGCATTAGAATATGCAAATCGAGTTGCAGTAATCAAGAAAGGGCAGAAAATTCTAGAGCTTGGAGTTGAAGGTGAAACTATAGTTGATTTTCAAACAGGAGATGTGACTACTGAAGAAATTATGGAGATGTATGATGCTAACTCCAAAAAATAATATTATTATTGGAATTATCATTGCGCTTTTAGTAGTTGCATCTTACAATGTTGATGCTAATCCTATTGAGTTTGTAGAGGGATTGCCAAATCTTGCAATTGTTGTTGAAGAAATGCTTTTGGTTGAACCAAAATATGTTCCAACTGCTATTTGGGCGATGTTTGAGACTATTCAAATGGCATTTATTGGAACTATAGTTGGTTTTGTAATTGCATTACCACTAAGCATGCTTTCTGCAAGAAATCTTAACAGCAAATATGTTTATGGTCCTGTTCGAGCATTATTAGCAGCTATTCGTACATTCCCATCAATTTTGTGGGCAATCTTATTTGTGATTATGGTTGGATTGGGTCCTTTTGCAGGTGTTTTGGCAATTATTATGTATACAATTGGATTTGTTTCAAAACTACAGTATGAAGCAATTGAAACAATTGATTCTGATCCTATGGATGCAGTTGGCTCTATTGGTGTTTCAAAATGGCAACTAATTCGCTATGTTGTAATTCCAGAATCTGCTTCTCATCTTCTTAGCCATTTGCTTTACATGTTTGATTACAATATTCGTCAAACTAGCATACTTGGTTTAGTTGGTGCAGGTGGAATTGGATTTTATATTATCAATTATATCAAATTCTTTGAATATGGAAAAGCAGCAGTTTTCATGTTAGTAGTGTTAGTTTCTGTTTTGATAATTGATTGGGTTAGTGTCAAGATACGAGATAAGTATATCATTAAATCTCAACATGGAATGGAAGTTACTACAAAATAGATTCTTGTTCTGATTTTAGGTAGTGATTCTGTCTAGTTGATTGGATTCTGTGGCTATTTTTATCTCTCTTGCGATTCTTCTACCCATACTCATAGACTCGTTAAACAATAGTGAGTAGTATGGAGAACCATCCATGTAGATATTGGTTCCTGCAACAATTCTTGCTGAAAATTCAAATGATGTAAATTTAGCATTTTCATCATAAACTCCTTCAATACAAAATGGTCCATTCATTCCTGGTGCTACTAGTTTTTTTGCAGCATCAACAAAGTTTTCTCCCATGTTATACACTTCCTCTAAAAGCGATTCTCTTAAAACAAGAGGACTATTCCCAATCACATTAAATGATGGAACTTTGTTGGATTTTAGTTGCTGCTCTGATGGAATTCTAGCAAGACCTTCAATATCAGATTCGTGTCTTTGATCAACTCCAAAAAATTCTAGTTCTTCTTTTAACGGAGAATAAAAGTACTGCAAATAAGCTAAAACTCCTGCAGCATATTCTTGAATGTATAGTGTTTCATCTTTTGAAATAACTCCTTCTGAAATCAATTGATTTCTCTTTGTGTTGTAATCATCTTCATTTGCTACCAAAAAATATCCTTTTCCACCAGCTGCTCCTTGTCTTTTTACAATTACTAGTTTGTTGATGTCTTTTGGTTCCAAGACTGATGTTGGCATAGGGAGATTTGCCTCTTTCATGAGTTTTTCTTTCATCACTCTATCTGATTCCCATCTTAGAATCCATTTATTTCCAAAGACTGGAGTTTTAATTGATTCAATTTCTTCAGAGTTCATTTGTGCAATTAATGTCCCATGTGGAATCAAAACAGTATCATTTTGTTCAAGTGTTGATTGGCATTTTTTTTCAAGAATTTCTTTGAATGAATCCACTAAAATTAATTCATCAATAAATGGAAATCTTCGATATAGTTTTTCACGTTTTTTTTCACAGACTAGTATAGTTTTTAGACCTTCATCTTTTGCACCTTTAAGAACTTGAAGTGCACAGTGAGAACCAAGTGTAGCAATTGCTGGCATTTGTATTTTTTCTATCACTTTGTACTTTATGAACTATGTGAGGATGTGACATAATGAAATATTTCATCAATTAATTCTATGCTTAGTTCTGATTTGATATCTTTAGGAACTATCTTTAGCACAAAATCATACATTGTCGTATTTTTTGGAAGTTCCCCTCTTTCTTGTAATAACGAAAAAACTGCAATTCCATTTGAGATAATTGCTATCATCTTTTCTCTATTAGTGAGAGTCATAATATCTGTAAAAAATTACAGTAATTTAATGTAATTTTAGATAGTGAAAAATTAATTACACCATACAAATGCAATAAAGTAAATTATGATAGAAACTGAATTAGGAAATTTACGCAGATCTCACTATTCTGATGAAATTACCCCTTCAATGGATGGAGATATGGTTACCATTATGGGTTGGGTTTTAACAATAAGGGGACATGGTAACATTACTTTTGCAACAATTTGTGACAAAAATGGCGATATCTCAGTTGTTGCAAAAAAAGGAGATTGTCCTGATGAAATTCGTGAAAAAATATCTTCATTAAAAGCACATTCTTCAATTGCAGTTACTGGAAAAGTGAAATCATCTAACAAGGCACCTAGTGGATTTGAAATAATTCCTACAGAATTGAGAGTTTTTTCAGAAGTTGAAAAGATTCCTCCTTTTGAACCAACTGCAAAAACTGTAAAAAATATTGATACTAGACTTGAAGTAAGACCAATTGATCTTAGACGTAAGCCACTACAACATATTTTCAATGCTAGAAGTTTAGTCTTAAAATCAATCAGAGATTATTTTTATTCTCAAAAATTTACTGAAATCCATACTCCAAAAATGATTGCAACAGCTACTGAAGGTGGGGCTGCACTATTTGCAATATTTTATTATAACAAAGAAGCTTTTTTGGCTCAAAGTCCGCAATTATACAAAGAACAACTGACAATGAGTTTTGAAAAAGTCTTTGAGATTGCTCCCATTTTTAGAGCAGAACCATCAAGAACTAATCGTCATTTGGCAGAAGCAATCTCTATTGATTTGGAAGAAGCATTTGTTGATTATAATGATGTAATGAATAGAATAGAATCTATCATAAAGATTTCAGTAAAAACTGTCAATGATTATGTAAAAGATAATCCTGGCGCAGAATTTGCAATCCCAGATATTCCTGAAACTATCCCAAGATACTCTTATGATGAATTATTGGATAAAATGAAAAAGGTTGGCGTAAAAACTGAATGGGGCGATGACTTGTATCCATCTAATCTCAAAAAAATTGGTCTTGAAGGATTTTACTTTATCACGGATTGGCCTATGGGTCCAAAACCATTTTACGTAAAGTATAGTAAATCAAATCCAAAAATTTCTGAATCATTTGATTTGATGTTTGGAGATTTAGAGTTGTCTTCAGGTAGTACAAGAATTGAAAAACGAGATGAATTAGAGGAGAGAATGAAAAACAAAGGAATGAAAATTGATGCATTTGAGTATCATCTTGGCGCATTTGATTATGGCGTTCCACCTCATGCTGGTTGTGGAATTGGTCTTGAGAGGTTAATTATGGCACTCACAGGTACTGAAAATATACGAGATGTAACGTTTTATCCAAGAGATGTTGACAGACTGACTCCCTAAAATCCAACACCCTTCTCACACCTATTGGATATTTTGTAACAATAAGCAATT
>JADFJY010000079.1 GCA_022565935.1 Nitrososphaerota archaeon | reverse complement strand
TTAAATAAGATAGAACAAAATCATTAGAAAATCCAATAATATTTATGATTTTATTTAGACTAATTAGATTTGTAGATTTTAAAATAAAATCTATATGCTCAGTAGTTTTTACTTCAGTTTTAATGATACCATCTTTTATTTCATTAACCTGATCAACTTCTTTTTCAAAGAAAGATTGTTCTTCTTTTAAAATATCAATTACTTGTTCGATATCATGAAAACGAAGTGGTTTTTGAATATAATGATAAGCACCCAATCCAATTACTTCTCTTATTTTATCATCATCTTTACTATTTGCAGTTTCAATAATGATTTTTGTGTTGGGTTTTAATGTTAAAATTTGTGACATTACAGAAAATGCTGTAGTATCAGGAAGATTGAAATCTAAAAATATCAAAGGAATAGATTTAGTTTCAATTATTTCTTTGAAAAGAGATACCCCTGCTTCCCCAGTTGTAGTGATATGGATATCATCATATCCTAATTTCTTTAGAAATTCATTTAACAGCATACCAACAGCAAGGCTATCCTCAATAATCAATACAGGATCTTTAGAATTCATGTACTAATTCTCCAAATTAATGTAAAATAATGAGTGTTTATAAAATATTGAGTATGCATTTTAGATACACATAATGAATTTTTACACAATATTAGCCATATTAGCAATTTCAACTATTGGAATTTATAGTGGAAATTTAGCATTTGCTCAAGTTGATCCTTTAATTGATATTGAATTTTTACAAACAGGGGTTCTAAATACATCTGAAAACCAGTTTCATATTAGTAATGAAATTACGATTAGAGAATTCTTTAACGGAAAAATAATCAGAGTTTCAGGGCAAGTAATTGAAGGATTTCCATACATCACATATTCAAAAATTTTAGAGGATGAAATTGACACGCATGGAATGATTTTCATTGGTGGGAAATTTGTTGATTTGAATTTTGCAGAGAAAATTATTCAAGAAAAAGTAATAATTGAAAAGAATGATGATCTTGCAATTGTAATTCAATATACTCAAAGAATTTATTCAGAAAAATTTCTACAAATAGATGTTAAAATTTTTGAAAAAGAGCGAAACAAATTAAATAATTTTTATCAAAAGGATAATAGTATTTCAAATACAAATATTGAGATAATTGTAATCAACGAAGATGGTCAAAATGTTTATTCATCTAATGGAATTACTAATGACAGAGGGCTTTATGAAATGGAATATTTGATTCCTGAAAATTCAAAAAGGGAAATATTAATTGTTACAATTAATGCAGAAAATGAAAATTCTAAATCATCAAAAATTTTACAGGTATTTAGTTTAGGTAGAGAACCAAGTGACGGAAAATCATCATAGACAAAGGACTAAATGTGTTAAAAATATTTAATGATTATTGATCCATGGTCCATCTCTAGCAATAGGTGCAGTAATTGCATCAGTAGCAATAATTATAGCATTTTTAGGCTTTAATGGAATTTCAAATGAAGTTGAATTAGTAATAGAGCCAGCCCCAACAATTCAAGAATTAGGACCTACAATAATTTCAATGGAGACATATTTAGCAAATGGTTCACCAGTACTTGGAGATCCTAATGCACCAATCACTTTAGTAGAGTTTGGAGATTACCAATGTCATTTCTGTAATGTTTTTTTTCATTCAACTGAAGATGATATTTTAAAAAACTACATAGAAACAGGTAAAGTTAAAATGATTTTCAAAGACTATAACATCATTGGACCAGACTCGATAAAAGCATCACACGGCGCACATTGTGCAAATGATCAAGGTTTGTTTTGGGAATATCATGATATTTTATATTCAAATTGGACTGGAGAAAACAATGGGTGGGCATCTTCTAAGAATCTTTCAAAGTTTGCTCAAGAGATAAGTTTGGACATGATTGAATGGTCTGAATGCGTGACAAATGGGTCTCATTCACAAACAATTCTTGCAAGTAATGAGGATGCAAAATCTCTGAAAATAACAGGAACTCCAGCATTTTTTGTCATTGGACCTGATGGGAAAACTACACGAATTTTTGGTGCACAGCCATTTGAGGCATTTGAAAAAATTTTTGAAATTGAACTACAAAAACTAAAAAATTAGCGATCACATACCAAAAAATCAACAAGAAACTGCTAAAAACTTTATTCCTAGTTAGTTAGAATTTACTCAATAGCCTTATTAATGAACTGTCGGTGCGAAGCTCATGACTGCTGGAATAGACGATATTGCAATATACATCCCTAGATTGTATATTGATGCAACTGATTTTGCAAAAGCTAGAGGTTTAGACCCAGTAAAATTACAAAAGGGTTTAGGAGTATCTCAAATGGCAATTGTTGATGCTAATCAAGACCCAGCATGTCTTGCTGCAAATGCGTGTTTGAAAATTATGCAAAAAAATAAACTAGCTCCAGAAGATATTGGTAGATTATACGTTTCAACTGAATCTGCATTTGATGAATCCAAGGCAATGAACTCTTATGTTATCGGAATGCTAGAGCAAGTTTATGGTCCAGGTTCATTTGAGCACTGTGGAGGTATTGAAACTAAATTTGCATGTGTTAGTGGCTCTTATGCTCTTTATGACAATGCAAACTGGATTAGGGCTGACGAAGCAGATGGAAAGTCTGCACTTGTCGTAGTATCAGATATTGCAAAATATGATATGGGTTCTAGTGGTGAAATGACACAAGGAGCAGGAGCAGTAGTAATGCTTCTCAATGAGAATCCAAGATTAATGGAGTTTGATCCTAAAGTCACAGCTACCTCAATTAAAGATGAATATGACTTTTACAGACCTTTTGGAAAAGAGACACCAATAGTCCATGGTCAATATTCTAATTTACTTTACATGATTCAAGTAAGAAAAGCACTTGATGCCTATAAGAAAAAAGCAGTTTCAACAGGACTAATCAAAATAGAACCTGGAGAAACAATATTAGATCATATGGATTACATTAACATGCACTTACCATATAGCAACATGGGCAAAAAAGCCTTAGCATATATGGTTAGACATGAATGGCGTCAACTTCCACGATGGAAGAAAATTTTGAAGGAAATAGGATTAGATGAACCAGTACCAAAAGATCCACGTGGTACAATTGAATCAGTGTTAAGTGATGCAGAATTTATGGCAAAAGATCATGAATTTACCAAGTTGTTTTCAAAAACACCGGAATTCCAAGAAGTGTATGAATCAAAACTTGCAAGTTCACTTATTGCATCTACGATGATTGGAAATCTGTATACTGCATCATTGTATTTGGGATTTAGAAGTAGTTTAGAATATGAATATAAAAAAGGAATAGATTTAGAAGGAAAAAGAATTGGATTTGGATCATATGGTAGTGGTGCTAGTGCAATGGTATTCAGCGGAGTCATTCAGCCAGAATATAAAGAAATTGTAAAAGATATGAACTTGGAATCTGAGATAGCTAATAGAAAAAGGCTAACATGGGACGAATACGAAAAACTACATGAAAATAAATTAGACATTGATGAATATATGGTACATACAAAAAAAGAATTTGTCTTAGTTGATGTAAAAACTGAAATAGAGTCTATAGGTGAAAGACGTTATGTCTTTACTGAATAAAATATCTAAATAATTAGATCACTATGTAGTTGTAAAATGGTTTATTGCATATATTACAATTCCCATTCCAAGAAGGCCATAACAGATGTTTGCAATATGTTGAGGTTTCACAATTAGTATCTCATAATCAAGTATATCTTCTTTCAGGTAATGATAATTATTCATATTAGGAGTAAATTGTTATAAAATAATGCAAAAAGAACCAAATCCAGTTAAGGATTATCTTTTTGATTACTTGTCAAAATCAGAAGAAAGAATTCAAAAATTAATCTCTGAGAAAAAATTCTCAGAAATAATTGATGATGTGATTGAGAATTGCTATGACAAAATCATTAGATTAGGAGAAAAAGATGAAAGTGTTGGGGTCTTGGGAACTGGATTATTGCATTATTTACTAACTAATGCCCTGATCAATAGTCAAAGAAAAGTGGAACATAAAGGAATTGAGATAGATATTGTAATTCCAGACATTAAAACACTAGAAAAAGATCCTAAAAAGACGCTGTTAATTTGTATTCCAAAATCCTCAAACAAAAAAATTGTTGAAAAGACAATCTCTCAATTAGAAAAAATCCAATCTGAAAAAGAGAACATTTGGGTAGTGTTATCAGAAAATATTTCTATAAATAAAAAATATTTTGTATTATCTAAAGAAAATAATTCATTTTCAAAAATTATCTTTGAGATTGCACAATTTAGTAACGTTGCAGGCACAAATAAATTCAAAATTTTACCAGTCTAGATAAATTATCTAAGTAATAATTTAAAATTAAGACTTTTTTTGAAAATTCTATACAATGAGTTATTAGTAAAGTTAGTGATAAAGGGGATTGATCCTAGAACAGGCACATTAGTAAGACTTTTGAAATCGCGTGTTAGTTCTTTTATTTTATAGCCGTTTGAATCAAAGTCATTTATGATTATTCCTTTAATCGGAATTTTATATTTCTCACACATCTTAACTGTCATAATTGTGTGATTAACAGTTCCAATCTTACTTCTTGTTACAATTACTGCAGGAATTTTCATTTCTTTGATAAGATTCGTAATGTAATAGTCTTTCAAAATTGGAGTCATAATTCCCCCCATTCCTTCGACAAGCAATATATCATGAAGTTTTGATAGTTTTTTGAAACTAGACAATATTGTAGAGATTTTTGGTTTAGTTTTCAGATTTTTCCATGCAGTATATGGAGATGCAGCAATTGGAAAAAATTGTGGGTTAACTAAACTTTCAGGATCACATGCTTGTGCTGCCTTTGATATTATTACAATATCTTTAGATTTGTAACCTTTTTTTTGAGCTTTACCTGCTGCAAATGGCTTCATTACACCTACATCAATTCCCATTTTACGAATTACAACGGCCAAACCTGCAATGATGTAGGTTTTCCCAACATCAGTATCAGTTCCAGTAATAAAGAGTGATTTCAACAAACTAAATTCAGAATTTTTGGTTGATTAACTCATCGGTTAATTATTAAGATCTTAGATCCTACAAAATCAGTTGAAAAGCTCTGTTTGGCACCCAAACACACAGATGAAAGAATGGGATTCTTTTGATAAAATCATCAAAGGTAAAGGAATGTGGTTAATTGACTCTAAAGGCAACAAAATGCTTGATGGAGT
>JADFJY010000078.1 GCA_022565935.1 Nitrososphaerota archaeon | reverse complement strand
CTCAAAAACATCTTCAATTCAAAGTGCAAAAAAATCAAAAAAGATACTTGAAAAACTTGATTTCTCTAAAGAAGAAATTAAAATAATTTCAGATGCAATTAGAGATCATAGTTTTTCACAAAACAAAATTCCTAAAACCCTTGAAGGGAAAATTCTTCAAGATGCCGATAGATTAGATGCATTAGGTGCAATAGGAATTGCTCGAGTTTTTGCTACTGGAGGATCACTAAAGCGACCATTTTACAATATTGAGGATCCTTTCTGCAAAAGAAGAATTCCCGATGATCACACTTGGACAGTTGATCATTTCTTTCAAAAGTTACTCAAGCTAGAATCGTTAATGAACACAAAATCTGGAAAAGCAGAAGCAAAGAATAGAACTAGAATGCTAAAAGAATTCTTAAATCAACTAAAACAGGAAATTTCTACCTGAAACATATCTCAAAATCAGGGCATTTAACCTCAAAATTTCATTTCTAAGAGATTACTGTACTTTTATTCTTCTAATTTACTTTCTTGAAAAACATCAGAACCATACCAACAATATCTAAAGTAATCAAGACACCATTCATGAAACATTAGATCGTTTCCATAAAACATCTCACTTATGTCTGCTTCACCCTTACGGTTTGGAAATAAAACGCAGGCTTCTTTTTCATTTAGAACAACAACAGTCAATACCCTATCCATCATCTTTCTTTCAACCAAACCCTTTTCAATCAATTTATCAAAACCAAGTTTTCCTAGCAGTTCCTTTCTACCTTTGGGTATAACTGCAGATTTTGAGAAAATATAGTTGAATTGGATTCCTTCTTTTATTCTTTTGACAAGTGGTTCTATTAGATCCAACGGAACTTCATATAACACCTCATAGACGTATTCATTTGCATTTTTGTAGATAGTCTTCCACTGTTCAAGAACTTTTACCACACCTTTGATGTGTTTCCCACCAGCTAGTTGACCTGTTCTCATGATGAATTTAGTTGGCATATCCCCAAACTCATGATCCTCAAAGTATTCCATATTCTGAGATAAAAACACAAGTGATGGAACCTGAGTACACATTGTTTTCCCAAATGTTGTTATAGAATATTTTCCATCAACATTTTTTTCGATCAGTCTACTGTCCTCCAAGCGTCTAAAATTTCGATGAACTTCTTGTTTTGTAGAATCTAACTCCTTTGCCATTTCAGTAATTGCAAATGATTTTACTGAAAGCTTGAAGAGCATCTGCAGTCTCTGAGGACTAGCAAGTTCAAGAAAGTGATCTGCAGCTTTCTCGTAAAGATCAACCATCCAAAATCACTGTGTTAGCTGAATAAAAAAGAAAGGAAATTCCTAGTTTCCTAGGAATGTACCCACGACTAAGATGAGTGCTATGCCAAGACCTGTAGCTAAAAAGCTCAAAGATACAGCTTTTTGTTGTCTGGCATCCCACTCTATGTCTCTTATGCTAGTGGATTCTTGTTTGACTGTTTGTGCATTCATAACTATACTGCGGAAGAGGATATTGATAGAAGCTAGTCAAAACCAATTATGACCAGTCAACAAGCATTATGACATTTGGTATAATTTAGACTCGAAACATATTGCAAAGCCAGGAAATTTCTACCTGAAACGTATCTCTAAACCAGGGCTTTTAACACTAAATTTACAATTAAATAAACTACGATTTTTTCAGAGTCATGAATAAACAAATCATAGTGGCCATTGCAGCAGGAATTGTAATTACAGCATTTGCAGCTTATGTATTCTATGATTTTTCATTAACCAAAGAAACCACCTCAGAACCAGAAACAACAAAAATCTCTCCTGATTCTGACCCATTATCATCCTGGAACAGCGGAGATTCTAAACAAAAAATTATTGAATTTGTTAATCAAGTAACTGATTCGTCCTCATCATCGTTTGTTCCAATTATGGACAGAATTGCAACATTTGATAATGATGGGACTTTGTGGATAGAGCAACCACTTTACATTCCTTTTGCATTTCATCTAGAATATCTTTATGAACAATTAGATGATGATCCTAGTTTAGCATCTACAAGTCCTTATTCTGAAATTGTAGCAATGGGTGATTCAATTACAAATAAAGATCTTGAACATATACCTGGTTTAATTGATATTTTACTTCCTGCATATCCTGATATTACTCAAGAAGAGTATCTACAAAAATCAAAAGAGTATCTTGATAACACAAAACATACTCGATACAATGTTGCATTAAAAGAGTTAACTTACCAACCAATGGTTGAACTGGTTCATTATTTACAACAAAACGATTTTGAAGTATACATTGTATCTGCAGGATTTCAAGGTATGATGCAATCAGTATCTAAGGAAATTTACAATATAGAAAAAGAAAATGTAATTGGCACACATCCAGAATTTATTTCTCAACTAACTGAACAAGGGTCGGTTCTAATTCGTCAACCTACTTTAGGTTCATTCAATGATGGAGCAGAAAAACCAGTTAACATTCAAAAAATCATTGGCAAAACACCAATTTTTGCATGTGGAAATTCTGGAGGAGATATAGAAATGTTAATGCTAACACAGAATCATAAGAATCATTTTGCATGTATGCTAAACCATGATGATGAAAGTAGAGAGTACTATTATCCAAATCAAGAGGCATTAGATGAATCTCAGAAAAACGGTTGGATAGTAATTAGCATGAAAAATGATTTCAAGACCATTTTCTCTTAAATAGGGTATACAATTACTGATTTTTTGTTGCTGAATACAAAAAAAATCCTTATTTTGTTATCTATGTTTCCTTTAATTCTATCAATTGGTATTGCACCTGCATTACCATTTGTTAATGCAGAAAATGTGCTACCTGATTGGATACAAAAAAATGCAAAATGGTATGGCGAAGGAAAAATTTCAGCAGATGAGTACATAGTAGGTTTACAATGGTTAATCAATGAAGGAATTATTCAAGTTCAAAATGATGAACTAATTAAAGAAGTAATTGAACCCTTTTCATTTCAGAACCAAGAATCTGAACAGCCAAACATTATCATAATTATGCCTGACGATGTTGGTTGGTATAACATTGGTGCATACAATGACGGTATCATGTCAGGTATAACTCCAAACATAAATAAAATTGCAGAAAATGGAATGCGTTTTACTGATTACTATGCAGATCCTAGCTGTACTGCAGGACGTGCAAGTTTAATCACTGGTGAATTACCAATTCGTACAGGTCTTACTACAGTTGGACAAGCAGGTGCTGAAATTGGAATGCCTGATGAAGCTCCAACTCTTGCTACTGTTTTGAAATCTATGGGATATAACACTGGACAGTTTGGAAAAAACCATTTTGGCGATTTGAATAAATTCTTACCAACAGTTCATGGTTTTGATGAGTTCTATGGTTATCTGTATCATCTTGATGCATTAGAAGATCCATTCCAACCAACATATCCACAAGAACTAAACTTGATCATCGGACCACGCAACATGATTCACAGTTGGGCAACTGATGTAGATGATAATACAGTTGATCCTAGATGGGGAATGGTGGGTAAACAAATAATTGAAGACGCAGGTCCAGTTCCACCAAAACGTATGGAAACTTTAGATACTGAAATTTTAGATAAATCAATTGACTTTATGCAAAAAGCAGTAGATGAGGACAAACCATTCTTTGCATGGATTAATCCATCACGAATGCATATTGTTACACATCTAAGTGATCATTATGATAGTTTGAGAACTTCTGAAAACGGCTGGACGATATATGAAGCAGGTATGGTTGAAGTGGATGATTTAGTTGGAGATGTGATGAGTTTTCTTGAAACTAATGGAATCAAAGAAAACACTATTGTTATTTTTACTACTGATAATGGAGCAGAAGTATTCACATGGCCTGATGGTGGAATGACTCCATTTAGAGGTGCAAAGGGCTCAATTCTAGAAGGTGGTATGCGTGTACCTATGTTAGTACAGTGGCCAGGACATATTCCAGCAGGACAAGTCGAGAATGGAATTATGTCTGGACTTGATTGGCTTCCAACACTAGTTGCAGCAGCTGGAAATCCTAACATCGGAGAAGAATTCAAAAAAGGAAAGACTTTGAATGGCAAAACATACAAAGTTCATCTTGATGGATACAACCAACTTGATATGTTAACTGGTAATGGTGAATCCAATCGAGATACGATATACTATTTTGCTCAAGATAAATTTGGAGCAGTTAGAGTTGGTGATTACAAATATCGTTTTACTGATCAACCAAATGGGTGGGCTGGTGAAACAGTAGACCTTGGATGGCCCATGATAACTAACTTGCGACTAGATCCATTTGAAAGAGCAGGATTTTCAGACAATTCCAATGAAGGATCATTTTCATTCATGAATTATTATACCTATGAGTTTTGGCGTTTTGTTGATGGGCAACAAAAAGTTCAGGAACTGGTAGAAACTTTTATTGAATTTCCTCCAATGCAAGATCCTGCATCATTTAATCTAGATTCGGTAAAGAAAAAGATTGAAAAGATGAGAGCATTGGGAGATTAAGTTCTTTGAAAATTATTATTTTTGCATTAATTCCTCTTATTCTCTCAATTGGAATCATTCCAGCAATTCCGTTTAGTGATGGAATAGATATTCCTTCTTTATTACAAATTTGTATTGATAAAGTTTGGATTGAAAAGTATAATCATAAAATTGCTTGTGTAACTCCATCTACTGCAGAAAAATTAGTTGAACGTGGATGGGGAACTATGTTAGTTATTGTTGAAGACATTTCTGATGAAAAATTAATTACTCCTGTAATTGCAGGTGGGACTCTACCAATCACTGAA
The DNA here is from genome assembly GCA_022565935.1 of Nitrososphaerota archaeon. Classification (GTDB taxonomy): domain Archaea; phylum Thermoproteota; class Nitrososphaeria; order Nitrososphaerales; family Nitrosopumilaceae; genus Nitrosopumilus. The sequence goes on along the minus strand of JADFJY010000078.1, from coordinate 415 downwards.
ACTCCAATAATTGGAAACCCTGAAAAAGAATATCCAAAAAATTATGTTCCTGGAACTGAAGAACTTGGAGAAGATGAAATTAGATTAATCTTTTTGGGAACTGGAATGCCATTTCCAACAAGAAATCAAGCAGCAGCTGGAGTATTGATTGAGTTTGGTAATGGAGAAATTCTAATCTTTGATGTTGGTAGCGGAACAGTTGCAAATTTTAACAGTTTGGAAATATCTCCAGCAGAACTTACAAAATTCTTCATAACTCATCTGCATACTGATCATCAAGGTGATTTTGATATGTATTGGGCTCAGGGAATCCCATTTGGGAGAATTTTACCAATGCAAGTTTGGGGACCAACTGGTGATGGACACGCTTTAGGAACACAAGCTTTTGTTGATGGAATGCTTGCTGCTAATCTCT
>JADFJY010000077.1 GCA_022565935.1 Nitrososphaerota archaeon | reverse complement strand
ATTCTATTGTCTCAACTTACCTCTTTGCAGATGTTGACGGTGATGGAATTGATGATAGATGGGATGCATGTCTTGATGAGCAAGAGAATTTTAATGGATACTTGGATTGGGATGGTTGTCCAGATGTGCTAGCAGCAGAGTCTACATCACCCATAAAACTTGATTCTGACGGTGATGGATACCCAGATGTCATAGATTCTTGTCCAACTAGCCCAGAAACCTGGAACAAATACAATGATCACGACGGTTGTCCTGATACTGCTCCAGAACAACAGAGATTTGTCCATGATGATGACCTAGATGGTATCATTAATGACAAAGACTTGTGTCCTCTAGAACCCGAGGATTACAAGGGTGTAATTGATGGTTGTCCTGATAATTAATACAACATTTTTTGTCTAAATTTTTGATATAGTAAATATATTCGAATTGTAGAATTATCTCATGCTTCCAAAATTTTCCAGTAGAGCATTTTTAGCTCCAATGGCAGGAGTAAGTGATCCTGCACTACGTTTACAATGTAAACAAAAGGGAGCTGGTCTTGTTGTTACTGAATTTACTAACATTCATAGTATTATTGCAAAAGAAAAACAACTCAAAGAAGATACTAAAACAATACAAGAATTTATTCAATATTCTGAACAAGAACGTCCTCTTTCAGTTCAATTATTTGGTTCTGATCTTTTTGCATTAGAAAAAGCTGCAAAAATTGTAGAACCTTATTTTGATATTATTGACTATAACATGGGATGTCCTGCACCACATATTACTCAACAAATGGCAGGTGGTGCACTTTTACAAGAAGTTAATCTAACCCAACAAATATTCAGCACACTTGTTAACGCTGTCAAAAAACCTGTTACACTGAAAATTCGTTCTGGTGTAACAAATGCTAGTAAATTCCTCTTTAGGGAAATAGCTGAAATAGCAGAAGATGAAGGAATTCAAATGATTACTTTTCATCCTCGAACTGTTAGTCAAGGTTATTCTGGTACCGCAGATTGGCAGATGATTAAAGAACTCAAAGAAATATCTGGTATTCCAATTGTTGGAAATGGTGACATTACAACCCCTGAAGATGCTAAAACTATGATTGATGAGACTGGATGTGATTATGTCATGATTGGTCGAGGTGCAATGGGAAATCCATTTTTATTTGAACAAATTAACGATTATCTTAAAACTAACTCTTACAATGAGTACTCTTTCAAAGACCATCTAGATTCATTTTTTGATTATTTACATCTTACAAATCACTACAAAATCAAATTTGGAAATATCAAGAGTCAAGCAATCAGATTTACAAAAGGTATGCAAGGAGGTTCTAAATTACGTTCAAAAATTACTGTTTCAAAAAATATTGAAGAACTTGAAAAAGTTATGAATAATGCCTATACATTATCATAGAAATTTTTCAAATTGTTGAATATTACTTTACATTTGTTTATGATTTAATCAAAATTGATATTGAATTTTAAAGTAAATTAGACTATTCTTATATATTTCAAGATGAGATTTTATGTATGAAAATAGGAACTGAATCATAATTGGCAACAGCGTATGTTCTCATAAACTGTGAGCTAGGTTCTGAAGAAGCAGTAATATCAGAACTAAAATCAATTGAAGGAGTTGTTGAAGTGCATGGTACATTTGGTGCATATGATATCTTGGCTAAAGTAGAATCTGGTCAAGTAGAGGCACTTCGTGAAACTATTACTTGGAAGATTAGAAAAATTCCAAAAATCAGATCAACTCTGACATTAATGGGAATTGAAGGACAACAATAATTCTTCAAAATCCTTCACTTTTATACTCAGATTGTAATACAATACATCCCTTCAAAAAACATGTCCCCCAAAGGGATACCGCACTGAGAGGATAGTTCACCACCTCTCAGTAGAATTATTATAAATCAAATGATGATGTGGTTTTTTTTGATAAAAGAAAATGATTAGAGGGCTTCAGAGCCACTCTTTTTAGATGCGATATTCATAATACTATCAACATCTGTCACGACTATAATTCCATCCCCACTTTTTCCAGTAGATGCAGCATTTGCAATAATTGCTGTTATTGATTCTACTTTATCATCCTCTACTATTGTAGTTACAGTTGATACCTTGTTGTATTCAGCTTCAACGGTTCCTGTTCCTCTACCTGATCTAATGGTGTGTCTTTTTCCAGAACCACGTCCATCTCCATCCATTATGGTGAAACCTCCTACCTGTTCTTTGATTGCCTCAGAAACTGATGATACTCTCTCTGTTTGAATGGTTGCTTCAATTCTTTTCATTTTTATTTATTTTTAACTACTGTTTAAAAAAGATCATATCTTTTTTTTCCAGTTTTATGATACTCACGTGTAATTGGTTATTTCATAATCCTTTGGCCTTTTTAGTACTGAAAAAAAGGAAAATTATGAAAAGTGATGAAAAAAGATCTCATAGACTAAATTATCTTTTGAAGTGCTATTTGATAAATCCTCAAGAAATTGAACTCTATAAAAGAGCCAAACAAATGGGAGTATCTGATTTCACTGCAAAGGATTACATTCGAACAGTCATTATACAAGCCCAAAAAATCTATTCAAAATAGTTTTTGGTGATTAATTCAAAAAAATTGAATTAAACCAGTTTTTTCTCAAAAAGAAATCAATAGCAATCTTAAACAAGGAATTCATAAATAATCAATAGTAGAGAAAACACACATGACTGATTCATTGCTTGATGATGTAAAGGCTCTTTTAGACAAAGACTTTGGAGATGACAGAATTTTAAAGCAAATTTGTCGAGCATGTGAAAACGATGAAGTAATTAGTAATTATGAACGAAATTATGTTAGAAAATTAGCAGAAAAATATCTAGGAAGAAGACCTGAAGTAGTTCAAACCCCAACACCTGTTGAGGAAAAATTAATAATTCCAGATGTTGTTATCCCAGAAACACCTACAATTCAAAAAATTCAAACATTACAGCCTCCACCACAACGAATCTCATCTTCTACTTTAAAAAATTCAAAATTACTGTTAGGAATTGGTGGAGTTGCCTTGGTAATAATTATTGCAGTAGCTGCTTCATTTAATGGTGGTTCTGATGTAATATCAACTAATCCCATTTCAGATACATTATCAATTCAAACTGATTTATCATCTTATGATAAAAAAGACATAATTTCAATTAGTGGTGTATCTGATACTACTGGAGTTGTAAATCTCTCAATTGAAAATAAAAATAATGAACTTGTATGGGCAGAACAAGTTTCTCTAAAAAGTAATGGACAATATTCAACATTAGCTATTGCTGGAGGTCCAGGATGGGAAAGTTCTGGTACATATACAATCTATATGGATAACGGTATAGAAACAAAGTCAAACACATTTTCATTTACTGCATAATTCTTTCAAATTCTTTCCAATGAGAATCAACTATATCTCTAAGCTTCTCTACACTAATTTCTTCCATATATTCACGATAAACTATGAATTTGTTTTGTCTGCCTGAATCTTCACCATAAATGTCATTAGTATTTTTTGGAATTGCACCTGATTTCCATTGCCTCATCTCAAAAATCCATATTGTTGAATCTGGATTTGAAAAATCAATGTCATCACATCCTACAACGTATAGAAAACATTTTGTTGATTGATTTAACTTTTCATGCAATTTTTCATATGCTATCATTTGGCCTTTTGGAATATTGATCTTATCATTATGAAATCCCTTGAATTCTAAGATGACAAAACCTCCTCTATGTTCAATAAGCCAATCTATGTCAGTTCCACCTGAAGATATCATTCCATGCACAATTAGATCGCCTAAGACCTCTCTTCCACGAGTAAATTCTGACTCGTCAAAAATCTTGTATTTTGCCTTTGGACTTTTGCGGATAATTTGTTCAGAATTTTCATCAGAATGAATTGCTTTCTCCTTTTTGTACAAGTTATCAATCAATTCGTTTGTTTCATTTACCATAATTTTGGAATTTTTAACTTGATGATAAGAGAGTTTGTGAAATTTAGTTAAGTTAAACTATTTTTCAAATTTATCTGCAGAAAAATTCTCCCCCTGCTCCTTTATATAAAATAAAATATTCATCCTGATTTTTTCGCTCTTTTTTAGCATTTAAAGCATCTTGATACATTTCAAAATGTTCAACTAAATACAATTGATTTTCAGAATCTGCAAAATAATCTAATCCAACTAAATCAAATCCTGTTTCAGGAGTCATCTTGATCTTTTCTTTTTCAAAAATATCTTCAGTCAATTTACAATTTTTTTGTAATTTCAATTAAATCAAGTTTTTTGTCAACTGATGCAGATGCAACAACATTCTCAACACTAACAATTGGTTTTGTTTGAGGCATAACATGCAACTTTAAATGACCCAGCATATATACTAGTCAAACTTTTTCCGAAAATCCAGGTTTTACTAATGATGTCCAATCCATTGGTAACGATATTCTTCATCAATGATATCTGTCACTATCTCCTTGTTTTTGATTTTTGTTTTAGGTAAATCTATCTCAAAGAACCCTAGCTGACCCTTACATGAAATTGGAATTCTAAATGATTTTACATTTTTTAAAATAAATCCAAAAGTTTTATCATGAAAATTTTTTGAAGCTAAATGAAATTTTTGATCTGCTTTTATTTCCTTAATTGAATTATATTTTTTTACTTCATAAAGTTCTGCTTTACCAATAATTACACCTGTAACTAATTTTTTCTTTATTTTTAATCTCTTACAATCTTCTTTTCTTATTTTGATTGGGGCATGGATCAAAAATTCTCCACGGAAATTTGTATTCCACTTTCTCAACTCAATAGTTTTTTTACCTGAAATTATTAAATCTGCAAATGGTTGAGATATTGAAAGACATTTCAAGATTATTAATCTGTAGCTACTTTAATAAATTTAGAAGGATCACTGTTTTTTACTTCAGGTAGTTCTGTAATTCCACCATTCAAACTTTCAGTTACAATTCCTTTGGCTGCAAGTACTTTAGTAGCCATCAGTGATGTATTTCCAGCCATGCAAATCAGCAATGATTTACCTTTAGATCCTTGCAATTCTTTCCTTAATTCTTCTGGAATTTGTTGTGTTGATAATAGTTGATTTACTGTGCTTGCTTTTGGAACAGAGATTTTACTTTTATCAACTCCAAGAGATTTTGCAATTAACTCTATTCCCTCTTCACGTGGAGTATATTGAGCATGAATCCAAATTATTCTATCATAATCATTTG
>JADFJY010000076.1 GCA_022565935.1 Nitrososphaerota archaeon | reverse complement strand
GTAGATAATTGCTGATTGTCCTGGAGTTAATGATATAGGACCTGTGGCTGCATCTGCACAGAAATCTTCTGTTGCTCCCAAATCAAATTGGAGTGCTTCTCCATCTGAACATGTTCCATTATTGAATATGAATCCAGAAGTTACTGAATCATCCCATCCAGAGTGATTAAGTACTTGTTGGTATAATGCTGCAGATACACTAGTATCTGCATACCATTGTGCAAATGGAATGTCAAAACCACGAATCGATATCTTGTCAACTGAGAGAACTTTGTCTCCAGTATTTCTAACACCTGCTGCGCCCCAAGCTAAACCTTCTGATGCTGTAGTATGTACCCATACTGATGGAGTTGATACAGCAATTGCTTCTGTTTGAGTACTGCCTTGGAAAAGACTAGTACCATACAAAACAACACCTGAACCAAGTACAACAGATGCCACCAAGATGATGACAGTAGTAAGTACTGTACTAATTGCACGTTTTTTGGTTAGTTTGGTTTTCATTTTATTAATTTTTGTTCCTAGTTATAGAATATCTAGTCGCGTATGTAATTTTTTTGAATTACAGAGTAGTTCAAATTATGTAAATTGAGTTTTATCTCTGTATTAGTTCCTGTTTTCTGCATAATAATTTTTCAAATTTGGTAAAAATGAACTATTAATTACAAGGCTCATATGATGTGTTTTTTACAATTATGCATAGAGGCATACCTCTTTACTTACAAATATGCCAATTGTAGTAGATATGCCAAAATCCAACGAGATGATCGTATCATTAATCATCTTGAAGTAGATAATTGCTGATTGCCCTGGATTCAGTGAAATTGGATCTGTGACTGTATCTACACAGAAATTATCTAGTGAACCTCCAATCTGCTTAAGCATGTAATCTAATTTGATTTGTTGTGAAACATATAACCTAAAAGTGAAAGTTTCATCTTAGTGATAACATAATTTAGTCATTTAATAATTAGACCTATAATTTTCAAAATTACAGTTCATCGCCGGCAAGAATCATATATGCATTAAGGAATTTTGCAACAGTCTTTTTTAATCCTTCATAAGGCATACTCATTGTAAAGATCTTTGTAATTCCTTGTGGCATTCCTATTACAACTACACTAATTCCTTTCCTTTTAGCATCTTGAACTGCTTCTATCATTTTTTTATCTGCATCTAGTGTTCCTAATGCTTGCCCATCTGTAATCAAAAAGATGTATCTTCGCTCAACGTTTTCTCTTTCTAGGATTCTGCTGCACAGTTTTATGGCATCTGCAATAAATGAAAGACCTTTAACTTCTATTCCACCAATTCTTGATTTTGAGCTCTGATCAAATTTCTCGTAATGATCTTTGACTATACTAAAATTATTGTTAAAAGTAAAAAATCCCCATTTCCCATTTTTTGAATTAACCTCATTTGCTGCTTCTCCTAGGCATATGGCAAACTTTTTCATTTCGTCAAATTTTAGTCTCATACTACTACTTGTATCAACAACAATTGCCCATTCCTCCTCAACTCTTCTATAGTCATCTTGCTCAAATACCTGAATTCGGTTGTTTTGAGCTGCAACTCTTTGAATTGCCAGTTGCATATTTAACATTCCCTCGTCTTCAACCATTCCTTCATCCATTACATTTGGTGTCATTTTGATTTGCGATGACATTTTTTTCAAAAACATGTGAGTTGCATTTTTTAATCTTAGATATTCTCCAATATTTTCTGGAGCAAAATCAATTTTGTCAAATTCTAAATCTTCTGTAATTCCTCCATATTTTTTCTTTACTTTTTCTCGACGTTTTAGTTGATCAATCCATATATCTCTCAAATTCTCAACTACTTTTTGATAGGTTCCCTCAGTCTTTATTATGATATTTTTATTCCAATTTTCAATTCTTTTTGGATGTGCAAAATGATCTGCATATGGAAGTCTTTGATCTGTCAGTATGTTTGATGATTCATAAATAATATTTGCAATTTCTATGAATTTTTCTTTATCTTCTGAATCTATGTTGAGAATTTTCTCTTTTATCTCTTCTCTAAATTCTTTAATATGTCCAACAAATTTATTTGAAAATATTTTTTTTGACTGTTTTTTCTTATCTTCTGAATCCTTTTTCTCATTGATAATATTAAAAAATTTATCTATTTTTATTATTTCTGAATAGTATTCAGGAAAGTTATTTTTTAAAAAGTCATTTACTCTAATGTCTTCAATAAATTCAAATGTCTCAAATGCCCGTTTTTTATTTTTTCCTTTCATCCAGTCTTTGTATTTTTTAAAATCTGTAACTTTGGCATGCCCAGCTGCATGGCAAACTGCTGCAAAAAACAATGTAAAAATTGTTTCTTGTGGAATCTCAGTGTCAATAAATGCATTACCTTGAATCACTTGCATTCCTTGTACTTGTCTTGGCATTGGAAAATATACTGTCATTCTTGGTTCATAATCAATTTTTGGAAAACTAAGTTGATCAATAAAGAATAAATCAAAATTCATGGGTTTTTTCTCACAAATCTCAAAGAATATTTGGTGTGCTATTTCTTGAATGTTCTCTTTCATTTATTTTACATCTGTTTTTTTTGCTGATAGTTGACTTTCTAGAACTTTTTTGATAATATGTCTGACTTCGTCTTGAACTTCGGGGTCATCACTCGTCATTGGAACTAGTGTCTCATCTCCACCTTCTAGAATTGATGCACCATCAGCACAAATCTTTGCCCAATTAACTAAATCACCAATGGATGGACCATATGGAATATCTCCCATTTTGTATTCTTGTCTTAGCTTTGATCCAATCTTTACAATTGTTTCTGCATCCACCATAGGTATTTCACCTTTTTCTGAAACCATCTGTATTTCTTTTTCGTCAATATTATCTCCAATACTCATGTAATCAAAGTTTAACCAAACACTCATTCTTCTTCTCATAGCAGCGTTGATTGGTTTTGTACCTGCAAATTCTGATGAAACAGGGTTCATACTAATTATCATGTATGCATGTTTATGTCTGTGAATAATCTCACTATCTTTTTCTGTTAATACCATGTGACCTCTTTGGTCTAATAGGGGGTTTAGTTTTGTTGCAACATCTTGTTTCATCATGTTGGCTTCGTCCAGATATAATATTCCGCCTCTTCTACACCAATTTGTAATTAAACCATCAATCCAATTCTCTTTTCCCAAACCAATGTATCTTCCAAATAAATCAAAAACAGATGTTGCCAAACCACAGTTGATTTCCCACATTGGTAATCCTGCAAGTTCTGCAACAAGATATACAATGTGTGTCTTTCCAGTTCCACTCGGACCAATTAATGCACATTGTTTGAAAAATTTTAACGCTCTTCCAATTCTTTCAACATAATGTGCGCCATTATCCAAAAATGGTGGGGTGTCCTTTGGAATCATGTCTTGCATGTCTTCAGGGAAATTCATATCTGCAGCATCCATGTATTTTTTAAGATCATACATTTTATCCAGACTATGACTACTTTTTCTGATCTTTGAGATAGATATTGAAAGATTTACATTATTTGAATTAATTCGTGTTCTTTTAGTTGTGGTAATTAACTTACTTTTTTGTTCCAAAGGTGCTCATACTATATCTGAATACCCTTAATGCTGTTATGTGTGTGGAAATATTACATACACATTGTTTAATTAATATTTCAATGAATTTACTCAAGTTGAAAGCAGAGATCGAACTAAATTCAATATCTATGAGTAAAAATGACCCAAAAATTACTAAACTAGACAAATATGATGTTGAAGCAAATATTGACGAGGTAGAAAACACTGATGAACTATCTGTATACAAATATGGATTTACAGCATTATCAAACCCAAAAAATGTTCGATTATCAATAGAGGGAATTGCTCGTATTTTTGGCGATACTATGGAAAGAAATGAAATCTTGGAGAAAGATGAAAACGATGTTCCTAAAATTTTAACTATGATATATCAGGAATTGTTTCCAACATTTTTCTTGCTTTCAAAAACTATGAATGTTTCTTGCCCTCCACACCAAATTGGTGCAATGGGAGAAAGACTTGAAAAAGATGTAGAGACATCTGATGAAAAAGTTGAAGTGTCTGATGAAAAAGAGACACCTGAAAATGAGCCTCCTCAAGAAACATCAACAAATGTTGAAACTGAAGTTCAAAATGATTCAGAAGAACAAGAAACTCCTGATGTAGTTAAGCCTACAGTGTAAGTTCAATATCTTACATACTAGTTATAATACAGTAATTTTCCATGATTTTTACTATTGCGCAATAAGATTATTGGTAGATGTCCTAGCCAAACTAGGATTAGGATTAGACGAGGTATTTCAACTGTTGTAACTAGTGCAATTATGTTATCAGCAGTCAGTATTATGGGTATGATGATGCTTGTTTGGTCACAGACTAGTATGATGGAACAAAAAATAGAAATTGAAGAAAATGAAGCAATAAAAAAAATAGACCAGTTCCCCATCAAAAAATCCACAGACCTTACTGAAGATGAACATAGTATATTGGATATGATAAAGAAAACTTCCGATAAAACGATAGGTGATTTATATAATATCTACACGGAGCAGGGAGGAACTCTAGTCTACAAAACATTCCAGAGGAAAATAGAAAAATTACAAAAGAACAAATTCATAAGTGTCAAAAAAACTTCCGGCGGTGCAGACGGAAACACTTCTATAGTAAAATATGCAAACATAACAAAGAAATTGACTGAGTTCTAAGCGCCTAAAGTAGCCCTTAATTCATCCGATGGTTTCCACGGAGGTTCAAAAACAACTTCCACGTTGACTTCTTTTATTCCATTTATTTCTCCGACTTTAGTTTTTATTTCTTCAACCAACATCGGACCGTAAGGACACATCGGAGTCGTAAAAGTCATCTTCACATTAGCAACATCATTTTCTACATTGACATTGTAAATTAGCTCTAAAGTTACTATATCTATATTTATCTCCGGATCATTTACCCCTTTAAGGACATTCATAACATCTTCGTTTGTTATCATCTTTATTAGTATAATTTTAATTAGTTATTGAGTAAAATCTTTTATATGAGAGAAAGAAATATATTATGTCGAGAAGTAATAAAATTCGTTGGCCTGCGCCCTGGGAAGGAAAAACAAACGATCCAGACGTTGAACTCTCAGGTTATGCCGTGATAATTATGAAATATTCGAAAGAAAAAGAAACTAACGATAAAAAGGATAAGACATCTTAAGCAATTTAAGTCTAATTCTATCTAAGTAAAAATACGTTCTCAA
>JADFJY010000009.1 GCA_022565935.1 Nitrososphaerota archaeon | reverse complement strand
CAATTTGTGTAATTTTCTTTAGTTTAACCACTGAAAAACAATGAAAGGTCGAACTCAGCAATGGCTACAAAAAGAAAAGCAGCTCCAAAAAGAAAAGCAGCTCCAAAAAGAAAAGCAGCTCCAAAAAGAAAAGCAGCTCCAAAAAGAAAAGCAGCTCCAAAAAGAAAAGCAGCTCCAAAAAGAAAAGCAGTTAAACGTAAAAGATAATCTCGGCAAAAAACTAACAATCGTCTTTTAGACGACGAATTGTTTTTTTCTTTTTCTAAATTAGTTTTAACTAAACATTTGTCCTGGAGGAGACGTGTTTGTTCCTTTAATAGATTTTTTCTCGACTGAGAATTTTTTATCAGAAGGTATGATTGATATTTTGATAGCAGTACTAATTGCATAATGAGGAGTGCCATCAGGATTTTTGTAGTTTACAGCTTTACCAACTCTATCCAAATCAACTTTAACTTTAACTACAGTACCATCATCTAATTTGAAAGATATAAAATCATTTTCTAAGCGTTTGTAATCTAATATATCAAATTCAATTTTATTTGGTTTTTCACTCATTTTAATTACCTGTTTTATCTGATTAGTAAAGATAACTCATTAATTTAATTTGTTCTTCAGTTGTTATAATATTTTTCATAGTCAGAATTTCTAATAGTTCTTTGAAGATTGTTTTTTGTTCAGATGACATTCCTCCTGAAGGACCTTTTTCTCCTGGTGGGCCTGGTGGACCTCGTGGACCAGGTTGACCGATTTGACCTTGTTCACCTATAGTACCTTGTTCACCTGAAGGACCGATTGGTCCATTAGGGCCACGTTCACCTTGAGGACCTTGAATTCCTTGTGGGCCTTGTGAGCCTTTTTCTCCTGGTGGACCAGTTACACCACGTTCACCCTGAGAGCCTTGTGGGCCTTGTGAGCCTTTTTCTCCTGATGTGCCAAGTGGACCAGTTGAGCCTTTTCCTCCTGGTGGACCAAATGGACCTTTGTCACCTTTTTCTCCTTGAGGACCTGGAACTCCTGTGAGACCTTTAGCTCCTGCAGGACCTTGTGGACCTTGTGGACCTTTGTCGCCAGTTGAACCTTCAGGACCTTTGTTACCTTTTTCTCCGGTTGAACCTGTAAGACCAAATGAACCTTTTCCTCCAACAGGTCCTGTTGGACCTGAAGAACCTTTTTCTCCAATAGAACCAGGAAGTCCTTGAACTCCTTTTTCTCCTTGAACACCAGTAATTCCAGTTGAGCCTTTTCCTCCTGGTGTACCTGTTGTACCAGTTAGTCCTTTATCACCAATAGATCCTTGTGAACCTTTGTCACCTTTTTCTCCTGGTGGACCTCTTAATCCAGATGTTCCTTTGTCGCCAGATTGACCAGTTGGGCCTTTTTCTCCTGATGTACCAAGTGGACCTTTAATTCCAGTTGAACCTGTTTCTCCAATAGAACCAGTTGGACCTTTTTCTCCTTTGTCACCAAATGGACCAGCAATTCCTTTGTCACCCTTGTCTCCTTTATCACCAGTTACTCCTTTGTTTCCAGTTATTCCTTTGTCACCAGGTAAACCTTTGTCACCAGAAGAACCTTTGTCTCCTGGTTGACCAGGTATTCCATCAGGGCCGGTATCTCCTGCATTACCTTGTGGACCTGGTGGTCCTTTGTCACCAGAAGAACCTTGTAAACCAGGGGATCCTGCAAGAGTAGTTGATTTTGTAAAACGGTTTGATTTTGGACTTTCAGAAATTGTTTTAGTTTCAGTTTGTAATTTCCTAGTTGGTTTTCCCAAAGGAACATCAAACACAGTATGTGATGAAGAAAATAGATCAGTTACAACAATCCAAATTTTCTCAAGATTGTTTACAGATGAAGGAATTGGATTTTCAGTAGATCCTATTGTTTGAGAAAATACACCATCTTTTACTCTTAGGTGAAAATTACCTTGCCACAAAGATGAAAATTGCTTATTTTTGATTGAATCTTCTGAAGGTTTACTATCAGTAATTGCAATTTGGGCTTCATAGACACCTGATTGTTTGAATGGGGATTGTCCATGAATTTCGATTCGTGGTTGAGATGGCATATTCGTTTGTGCATATTTCAAGTATTTTTATATTTAGATCGCATGATCTTTTTGAAAATCCAGCATTATCTACGTTAGACCAATAAGGATAGTATTTATCTAGATAAAATTGCAGTTTGAGCTAGTGAAGAAGTTATTCGGAAAGAAATCAACTAAAAGTGATGAATCTAAAGTAGATGAATCTAAAGTAGGTGAATCTAAAGTAGGTGAATCTAAAGTAGGTGAATCTAAAGTAGAAAAAGTCAGGGTAAAAGAGACTAGTTTAGTTGATCCAGATTTTAATCGTAAAAGATTATTCAAAAAAGGAATTAACCGCATGGCAGATGCAAAACTAGAAGAGGCTTGTGAATTGTTTGAACAAGCATTAAGAATTGATCCTAGCAGCGTAGAGACATTAATGAAGTTAGGTTATGCAAGATTTCATTTAGATGATCACAATGAAGCACTAAGAATTTATGATAAAATTTTAGATATTGATGTTACAAATCCAGAAGTTTGGAATCTGAAAGGACTAGTACATTATGAACAAAAAAAATATGCCAAGGCATTGGGTGAAGTTGAGAAAGCAATTGAATCTGATCCAACATATGGAATGGCTTGGTACAATAAAGCTTGTTTCTTATCATTACTAAATCAAGTACCAGATTCTTTAGAAGCATTGAAACGTTCAATTGAAATTGATGTTAAAAATGCAAGAAGATCAATTAGAGACTTTGACTTTAAAAATGTAAGAATTGAGGAAGGATTCAAGAGAATTGAAGAAGTAGTAGTTTTAGAATCAGTTAGACAAGGATACCATACACTTGGTGCAATTGTCTGGACAACATATCTTGATAGAGTAGATGCAGAAACAGGGTTAAAAAAATTAATAGAGAAAGGGCTTTTAGTTCAAAATGAAAAGCGTGATGGTTTCAATAAAATTCCAATTTATGATCTTGCACCAAACGTTGCAGAAAGAATAGGAAAAGAAAGAAAGGGATTGTTTGGAATTACAAGAAAAAAATTACCAAGACCAATTAAGAATTTGAAAGAACTTAGTCAAGCCATTCAATCTGCAAAAGAAGCGATTGAAGAACATGACGTTCAAAAAACTTTGGATATTTTTGATGAATTCACAGATACTGCAAAATCAGGTGAGCAGATGATTGAAATGTTCTTAGAGCAACACAGAGAAGTAAGATTATGGAAGATTAGATTAAAAGATAGAGGAGAAGATTATCTAGTGAATAACAAAGAAAAAATGCTAACATTGTTTGATAATATTGAAGTAACAATTACTAAAAAACTCAGAAATGCGATTGTATAATTATTCTGCAGACAAATCCCAGTAAGTTGCATCTTCTTGTTTTGCAGTAGGTTTTTGAAGATTTTTCCATTCCTTAAAAGAGCGAACATACAATTTTGTATTAGATAGTCCTACAGATTTTAGGGCATAATATGCCAATCCTGAAAGAGTACCTACACTACCACAATAAGTAATAATTTCGGAATTTCCAGTAACGCCTCGATTTTCAAATAATCGCTTCATATCTTCTTTTGGGCGTAAAATTTTATCTTGACTGGCAAGTGTTCTATAAGGTAAACTAATTGCTCCCGGAATGTGTTGTTCAAGAAAATTTAGACGCTCCCTGTTATCAATCAAGATTACATCATCTCTTTCTTTTGCACTTTCCAAATAATCAGAGGTTGCCAAAATATTTGGTTGTAAATTCATTGAATGGTCTTTGCTTTGTATTTCAGGAACATTGGAATCATTTTCCAATCCCAATGACTTCCAGTTACTATAGGTAGTCTCAAGTAAACTTACATCTGAATGTCCAATATATTCCAAAGTCCAAGCTACTCTAGAGGCCAATGCACCAAAAGTATCATCATAAACTACAACAGATGTTTCATTATCAATTCCTATAGAGTTAAAGAGTTTCAAAATACGTTCTGGACTATCGTCTGACAAAAGATTTGCCAGTGGTAAATTTACAGCAGTTGAAATATGATCTTGTTTGTAATCTTCTTCTCTTCTAGCATCAATTACTCTAACACTTTTGTCTCTTATGTCTGATCGTAAAGAGTCAACGTCAGTTGTTACTTTACCAGATTCTGTCAAGCAGCACATTCACCCTTTCCAGTTTTTGTATGGTAACTAGTATCATTACCATAGTCAAGGTAAAAATCAGGATCCGCTTCTTTTGTTGGAGGAACAACTAGTGGTTCTAAAACTTTTTTGATATCACTAATTGATTTTATTTCAGAGTCTTCATTGTTATTTACAACTCTATGAATCCAAGATTGAAGAGTGTCATTAGATTTCTTATTTTGTTTGAATAGTTCAATAATTTTTAGAATTACAGGAATCACTCTTTTTGCAGGAACTCTAAGACATGTTTGACCCAACATTGTATCACCGTCAGAGCGTCCACCTAATGACATCTGATAATTTGCATACATGTCTTTTCCAAGACGTCCACCGCCTCCAAAGAAACCAATAGTTGCAATTCCATGTTGACCACAAGAGTTTGGGCAACCACTTATCTTAATAGAAGAATCACACAAATCATCATCTTCATCAAATTTTAATTCAAGTAATTTTCGTTGAATTTCTTTTGAAAGTCTATGTGAATTTGTTAGTGCGAGATTACAAGAAGTTGTTCCTGAACAGCCAATTGGAGCAGTCATAGTTAATGCACCAGATTTTGCCAATCCTACCTCTAGAAGTTTGGAATACAGACGTGGTAAATCATCGTCATATACATAGCGTAATGCTACATTTTGTACAAAGCCAAATCTTCCTTTCCCCTCAGCAGAGAAATCACGAATAAGGTCTGCCAATGCATTAAGTTGATTTGCAGTAATATCTCCGGCCTCAAGAGTGATAAAGATAGAACTATAGCCAGATTGTTTTTGTTTAACCGTATTTGTTTTGAGCCACCTTGCATAACCTTCAGGTGCAGATTCACCACTTTCATCACTAATTCTAATTGGACGTTTAATTTCATTTGGAGTATGATCAACTTCTAATTTAGTAATTACTGATTGAGTAGCCCTTACAATTGCTCTTTCTTTTAGAACTAGATTTTGGAATTTTTCCCAGCCCATATCATTTACCAGATAACGCATTCTATTTCGTGCCATATTTTTTCTGTCACCTAGTCTATCAAAGATTCTCAATACAGCCATTGAAGTATACACTAAATCTTCTTCAGGGGTGAATTCTTCTAATTGATATCCAACAAATGATTTATTTCCCAATCCTCCTCCAAGAAAGACTTTGAAACCTCGTTGAGAAGTTCCATCAACTTCTCGGATCTGAGGGATTAACCCAACATCAACCATTCTTACCATTCCATGTTTCTCACAACAAGTAAAATTAAATTTAAATTTACGTGGAAGATTTTGAACCATTGGATTTCTCAAAAAGAATCTTGCTGTTGCAAGTGCATATGGAGTTGAATCAAATTTTTCATCAGGACAAACACCTGACAAAGGACTACACATTACATTTCTTATTGTATTTCCACATGCTTCTCTTGATGTAAGACCAACTTCAGTGAGTCCTCTAAAAATCTCCGAAACATCTTCAAGGACTACCCAGTGAAGTTGAATGTTTTCTCTTGTTGAAAAGTGTGCACTACCTATTGAAAACTGTTCACTTAGTTGAGATATTTTTTCAAGTTGATTTGGATAAATTTCACCCGCAGGAATTTTGATTCTAACCATGGCATAATCCCCAGTCATCCTGGTACCATATGCTCCATGTTGAAGTCTGAATCGTCTAAAACTATCTGCATCATATTTTCCTTGACGAAATAGTTTAACGGTCTTTGCAAAATTATCTGCCTCTTCCAATCTTGACCAATTAATTTTTGGTTTTACAGAGTCAGATCTGGATTGTTTCAGATTAGATATAGTCATTACAAAGAAATTCCTTTGAATTGAGTTATAAATTTATTATATATGGAAGTTTTAGGAGATAATTTTCAGCATAGTGCAAAATTTTCCTGCTTTTAACTTATTCATTAATCTCAACTAGATGAAAATCATTAGTAATACCTAATTTTTTTTCAAAAAATTGTGAGAACGTATTAATGGGTTCAAAGAATCACCATTCCATGCAAGAAGCAACAATTGCAGAAAAACCTGCTAAAATATTTGCAGACGTACGAGAGGTTGAAATTACACGTGCAATTGTAAATGAATTTCATGATGTGTTAATTGATAGAGCAGATTCAGATGTCATAGTTATTGGTGCGGGACCTGCAGGATTAACAGCAAGTAGAGAGCTTTCAAATTTGGGTTACAAAGTTCTCGTTATTGAACAAAATAACTATCTTGGTGGAGGGTATTGGTTAGGAGGATACATGATGAATCCGGTTACAGTTAGAGACCCAGCTCAAAAAATTTGGGATGAATTAGGAATTCCATACAAAAAAGTTTCAGAAGGATTGTACATAACACCAGGACCGCATGCAGTGTCAAAATTAATTGCAGCTACATGCGATGCAGGAGTAAAATTTCTCAATCTTACAAAGTTTGATGATTTAATTATGAAAAATGGTAGAGTGGTAGGAATTGTTGTCAATTGGATGCCAGTTTCAGCATTACCACGAAATATTACATGTGTTGATCCAATTGCTTTAGAAGCTAAAGTGATCATTGATGCATCAGGTCATGATTCTGTAGCTGTAAAAAGACTAGTAGACAGAGGACTAGTGAAATGGAAAGGAATGAATCCAATGTATGTCAATGAAGGTGAAGAACACGTTGTTCACAAAACAGGCGAAGTGTTTCCAGGACTAATTGCAGCAGGTATGTCAGTTACTGAAACATATGGACTAGCAAGAATGGGACCAACATTTGGTTCAATGTTATTTTCAGGTAAAAGGGCAGCAGAAATTACAGTAGAAAAAATCAAAGAGTTAGAAAGATAAGCAAGTAGTTTTCTAAAGGGTTAGTTTTTCTTTTATACCTGAATTGAGCCTACTCATCATATATGATTGAACGAGAGAAAATTAATGAGTTAGGATACCTAGATGTGCAAAGAAATAGAGGAAAATTTCTAACAAACAAATTCAATAAATCAAAATCAACAAGTACAGTAGACTTTGCAATAAGTCCTGAGCATCAAGAGCTAACTATAGAACAACACATAGAATTTCATAAAGATTATGATCCTTGTATACAAAACCCATAATCCTATACAAGATTATCCAATATGGTCAGAAAACCAGTTCAAGTCTTATAGGATTGGAACTTTGACGGTCTGCAGTTTATTGGAAAGATTTTATCATATCAATAATTTCCCCTAGTAAAATATCATCTGGATTTACAAAGAAAGTCCCAAGTATTGCAATGACTACTAAGGAAACTGCACCAACTATTCTTATCATAATGTCTTTTTTGTTGTGTTTTTTCTGCTCTTTTGACAGTCCCTCAAGAACAGTTTTTGCGATTTTTTTTGTTAGATCCTCATCATCAATTGAGGTCACATTTTGTTTAATCAAATTAAGATTAACATTACTTACAAAAGGAAAATTTCTTGCATTACATTCTTTGCAAATGATATTTTTAGTTGTGATTTTAAATAAAATGCTGATAAAAAATACAGAATAAACTGTAACAATGCTGAGAAACAGAACCAAATCTCCTTGAACAAAAAGATAGCCATAAACTAAAACAAAGAAGCCTAAAGGAGGTAAAATAAAGACAAAATTTTGTTTTGCTCTAGGGGTTTGAAAACTCCTTTTCTTATGAGTTTGTAATTTTATTGAGCCACAATTAGAGCAGTGCTTTAATGGACAAACTTTGGCCATTTCGTTGTACTCTGTTTGGCATAAAGGACATTTCTGCATTTCTTTAGTAAATATATTGCCTATCGTATAATAAGAATAAGAGCTTTCAATTCCACCAACACCAAAATACCAAGATTCATTTTGGTGATTCATCAATATTTTCTGATTAGAATCTTGCAGCAAAAGAAATGTCCATGCAAATGTGGCTGCACTAAAACAATATCAAATGTATTTTATGATATTTGCATTCACTGTACACTTGGAACACATAAAAAATCTCAATAAAGTAGTGTCAAGCTACCACTCATTACATAAAACAGTAAATACAGAACATTCATTCACAGTATTCAAATACTAAAAGATTTTAGTTTGAAGTAAGATTAAATGACAATTATTTTTGTTCCAATTAGACCATCTAGAAGAAACTACAGTATAGATGAATCCGAAGATACAGAAGAAGAATAAAATACAAAATTACAAACTTCACAATAAATCGTTAATTGTACCCAAAAATTTCCTAAGCCTTTAAAAAAATAATTCGTTAGAAAGATAAGTCATTATACAAAAGGATCTTTAGTGAAAACTTGTAAAATAATTCTATATGATGAGCCTACAGTTCCTGAAATCCAATTAGAAAGATTAAAAAAATTTCTTAAAGAAACGTTTTCAATAGAAATTGAGACAAGAGATAGTATATTTCAGTGTACAAATGAGAATATATCAAAAAAAATTGCAAGTTGTAGAATTTTTAATTTAAAAAAGCCATTTGAAAAACATGTTCCTTCTACAGAAGACATACAATTAGAAAAAGAAAACAAAGACATGTCTGAAAAAGAAGAAATGATACTATATGATGGATTTGAATTTCATAATGCAATCACGGAATTAATTCCAATAAATGAAAATAACATGGATATTTTGCACATTATTTTTACAAATAAACTAACATGTACATTTGATGAGAATGACTTTAGATATCATGCAAGAGCCATAATTGGTTCCAATCCTGCAATAATTTCAACCACAGGAATTATAGAAGCACCAGCAAAACCAAAACAATACTATCTAGATGTAATGACAAATTTTTCTAAGAATAGAGTCGAAGAAATTAAAAAAAAATACAAGGGAGAATTTTTAGAATATCATGATTCACGAATATCAGAAATTACAGAGGGTTATCTGTTACAAGCCATTATGTATTATGAAACAGGGGAAGCATTTTGTGAGCATAGAGATTGTAGGTTATTTAATGCTCACTGGCAAAAAGATCTTTTCTTTTCACAATTAGAAAACAAAAGATTTTGTAAAAAACATCAAGAAATTTTAGATGAATTAAAAAATCCAAGTCATTAGATATAGATCTTATTTGTATTCCAAACAGGATATTGACTTAAATTATTGGAGCATGCCAATATGAATTATCATGATGGCGGCAGATGAGGGTGCAACAGTACTTGAAACAAAAGATGAGGGTCCAAAGATTCCAAATGAAAAGAAAACAAAATTTGATGTGGTAATCATTGGGGCAGGCCCTTCAGGATATACTGCAGGAATTTATTGTTCTAGAGCAGGTTATGATACTTTGATTTTGTCTGGAATACTACCAGGAGGACAACTAGTCAACACTACAGAAGTTGAAAACTATCCTGGATTTGAAAATGCGATAATGGGTCCAGATTTGATGATTGATATGAGAAAACAATGCCAAAAAATGGGAACGGCGATTATTGATGATGAAGCAGTTGACGTAGATTTTAGACGTAAACCTTTCAAAGTTCTTACAGGAACCGAAGAATACGAAGGACGTGCAATAATTATTGCAACAGGTGCAAATCCAAGAAAACTAGGATTGGAAGGAGAACAGACATTTGCTGGAAAAGGTGTTTCATATTGTGCTACATGTGATGGTCCGTTCTTTAAAAATCTAGAATTAATAGTTGCAGGTGGAGGAGACTCTGCAATAGAAGAAGCAACATTTCTAACAAAATTTGCTTCAAAGATTCATTTGGTTCATAGACGAAGTGAGTTACGTGCAAGTAAAGTAATGCAAGAAAGGGCATTTAACAATGAAAAAATAACATTTCATTGGGATTCAGCAGTAATTGACATCAAAGGAGATCAAAAAATGCAACAAGCAGTTTTAAAAAATCTAAAAACAAATGAAGAAACAACACTTGATGTAGGAGGTCTTTTTGTAGCAATCGGACACGTACCTAACACAAAACTATTCAAAGACCAGATTGAGTTAGATGATAAAGGATATGTTGTTTTAAAGAACAAAACACACACAAGCATAGAAGGAATTTTTGCTGCTGGAGATGTACATGATAGAACCTATAGACAAGCAGTTACTGCTGCGGGATATGGTTGTATGGCAGCAATTGATGTTGATAAATATCTTACAGAAAGTGCTGAAAAACAAGAATGAAAAATGCGCAATGTAAAAAATGTTTAAATAAATTTCACGAAAAAGATATCTATACAATTCAACAGTTTCAATACAGAAAAAAACCCACATACGAATGGACAATAAAATTTTTCAAAAAATTAAGAATTGATGAATGGGATTCATTTTGTGAAAAGTGTATAATGGTTTATTCAAAAAAATCAAATGATACTTGGAAAAAATCAAAGGTTTAAACTCTTCATTATTAACAAAGGTACTGAGTTTTATGAGCGATGTTCCTGAAAATCTGAAAAAAACAGCTAAAGTGTATAGTGAAAAACTAGCAAAATTAGGAAAGGAATTAGGTGAAATTCAGTTTAGTTACAAGATAGAAAAAAAACCCTCCAAAGAATATTGGCAAAAAAGAATTGATAATTTCAAAAAATATAATGAAATTGGTATGAAATATTACAATCAGGCATACTCTTTGATGAAATTAGTTAACAAAGAAGAATCGCAAATATTTCTATTAAGCACAAGTAAATTTCGCCAGCTTGCATTGACATTAATAGAGATCATGGAAAAAATCAAAGAAAATCCATCAATTGTAGACTCTAAAGACAAACAACAAAGTCAATGGAGTAGAGAAATTAGAGATCAAGTTACTGAACATGGTAACAAATGTCTGAGAATTGAAATGGACATTAACACGTCGTTTAGAGAATTTTATGACAAAAATCTAAAGAAAATTCTAGAGTAATTACAACTAGTATGCTAATTCAGACATGTGTTTTGCTTCTTTGAGAGCATTATCAAATTCTTCCACAGTCATAACATTTTGTGTTGCATAAACACTCCTGAATTTTCGTCCATCATCTGCAAAAATTCCTACTACACATGCATCTCCTTCAATAGAATATTTTTTCATACATGCATAAACTGCAGCAGATGAAGGACTGATAAGGAGTTTTTCGGTTTCAAAAACTTTTTTTACTACTGAAAATGCTTCATCATTATCTACAGAAACCCAGTCATCAACAACATTTTCTCTTTTCAAGAATAAATCTGGCTTTGCAGATTCTTCAAAGTTTCTCCATCCCTGAATCAAGTGATTTTGTTGTGGTTGACATCCAATGATCTTGATATCAGGATTTTTCTCTTTTAGAAAAGTACCAATTCCAGTAATTGTACCGCCAGTACCCACGCCAGTAAAGAAATGAGTTACTTTCCCTTCAGTTTGTTTCCAAATTTCAGGACCTGTTCCATCATAATGCCCTCTGAAATTTGCTTCGTTGGCATATTGATTTGGAGAATAATACGTGTCAGGTCTTGAGGATGCAATAGATGTTGCAAGTGCAATACTCTGATCAGTTCCAGCTCCAACTTTTGGACACAAATCATCACTTGTCTCAAATACTTTGGCTCCAAGATTTCTAATAATTTCTTTAGTCTCGTTACTGGCTTTTTCTGGAATGACTATCTCAACTTTGTAACCCAATATATTGGCAATACCAGTTAATGCAATTCCAGTATTTCCAGAAGTAGGTTCAATAATGATACTTTTTCCTTTTTTCAAAATTCCTCTTTCTTCACCATCTTTAATCATCCAATATGCAGCTCTATCTTTGATAGACCCAAATGGATTATTCCCTTCTAATTTTGCAAAATACTCAGTGTTGTTATGAGAAAGAGAATCTAATTTCACTAGAGATGTGTTGCCCACTCGACTTAACACATCTATGTCAGTAACAGTAGTCATGATTTAGATTATTTCACCTTTTTAATTTGAAATGTAATTACATTTCCATCTTTAGACATGTTAACTAATTCATGACCAGTTCTTGTAACCCATTTTGAAATATCATCTTCAGCAGCTGGATCATCTGCAGAAACAATTAGAGTTTCACCAACTTGCATTTTTTCAATTTCAATTTTTGTTCTAAACACAGGTTCAGGACAAAATAATCCTGTTGCATCTAATTTTTTTTCAGTTGATTCAGACATTATACCTATTTCATCAAGAGCGTTTTGGCATATTAAAATCTATTTTAATTTAACACCAAGGATAGTTTAAGCTAACAAGTGATTTTTCTCACGGTAAACGCTTGCAGCAATAATTCCATCAAGGAACTATAATTTCATCATTCTCTGAAAGATTGTAAGTTAATGGATCACTGAATTTAAGAGGTAATTCTTCTCCCTTTATCAGCATAGTTCCTTTTTGGTTTACATTATTGTTGGACCTTTAGCTGATAGATATAAAGAAAAAACAAATCTTAGAGAGGTAAAGTGTTCAGGTTGTGGTGAAATTATTGCCACCAGGATGAAGATTCTTAGATGCCATAGATGTGGAGTGTATACAGAGGAATGAACTCTAGTTTGTTTTTCTAGTTATTAGCTTTGAAATTTAAATTACTAATATCAAAACGCAATTGATTATGCGCAGTATGTGCCATATCCGTTCCCAATCCTTCTTCCTCTATAACTCCGTACTCTACATGATCTTCTGGGTGTTCTTTGTATTTTGAATATTTCTCTAACATCTCCTCTATGAGTGTTAGAAGTTCATCATAGTGTTTTTTCTGCTCTTCTATATTAGACATAATTTATCTATGTTAATGAAATGTAACACAATGATTTATGTTTAATTTTTTAAAATATTACAGATCCAATCTTCTAAGAAATTCTTTTAATATATTCCTCATGAATTCTCTTTTGATTTTCTACTATCCACAAAAATGCTTCCTGATTCACATCCATGAATAATTAGTAATTTTTCTTGTTAACCATTCCAAAGTGTAAAAAATTTGATTTATTGCTTCATGTGTCATCAGAGCAAATATGATTTAGCAGATTTCTGTAGGATTCCATTCCATGTCTCTGCTGGAATATCATCATATGCTATCTTGTCTATCTTGTCTAACACTTTGAAATATGGACATCTCGTTTCCGATTTGGCACCTTCCCTGTTCCGTTGCATGTTGGACATTTTGTTCCGTCTTTTTGTGAGTCTCCTATTTCCTTTACTTTGGCATGAGAATCTTCAAATGTCATTCCTTACACTCCTTTGTATCTAGTTCCTCTTTTAGTTTTCTATTTTCTTTTACCAAATCATCCAAGCCTTGATCAATGCAGAAATTCTTGAAATCAATCAGCAAGTTCTCAGTTTCTTCATTGTCTTTTAGTGCATCTTCGATTAATTGATCAGGATTCTTTTGTGTAAACGGAATGAATTTGCCCAACCAGTATCTGTAAGTTCTCCATGTTGCATCACTGAGTCTTTGACGTTTTGCTTTTCTTGTAAGCTGTTTCTTTAGATGTTTGATTGTAGCATATTTTTCAATTTCAGCCCATCTTTCTGCAACTTCGGTCTTTTGTCTTGGCATGCCTGATCTCACACAAATATACTAATTAAATTATACCAGTGTTCACGTTGTTTTAATTTAGCTTATCCTACTATCATTTACAATGCCATTTTGAACATAGTAGCAAGATTTCTTTCTTTCATAAAACTTGGGTCCATATTTTGGAAATTGATTTTTTGTGAAATTCGTTTAAGGAAGTAAAGCATAATTTTGAAACACATTGGCCATAGAGGACTATATTGATTTGAATCAAAAATTTTGAGCAATAATGTAGAGAACCATTTTGAATGTGGATAATATTCAGAAACATACTCTGCTATGTATTCTCTTGAAGTATTAATTTGATATCTAAGATGATCTAGCATTTCATTGTTTGACGTATAACCAGTTTGAGAAATTTTAATTCTCCCGTGTTTCATTGCATATAAAATATCATCAAGATTATTTTCAGAATCAATTACATTAACACATCTACCAAGAGTAGATATGATGTGTGAATCACTACCTGCCACCTGAATCATGTTGTTCTCCAATGCAAATTGAGCTGCACGTGCATTAGATACCAAATCAATATTATTACTATTGAAAACCTCAACCATGTCACATTTTTTAGCATTTTCACGTAGAGCATCAATTAGACTAAATGGGTGAGGAGCAGACGATACTCCATCTTGTTTTGATATTTCATCGATTACTTCCTCAATAGAAATCCCTTCTGCAATTGTATCGTGAATTCCATATGCTAGAACATGTGCGCCAGTATCAATTGTGATCTCCTCAGCAGGAAAAATATCAATATTTTTGAATTTGGCATGATCATTTTTGTATTTTAACAACTGGTCATACCCGTCAAGTGTGTTATGGTTTGTTACAAAAATTGCATCTAATCCTAATTGATATGATTGTTCTAGTTGCTCTCTGATGGAAATATCACAATCATATGGTGGTTCCTTGTATCCAAGATGAAAATTTGAAAAGGAGTTATGGCAATGTAATTCAGTCTTTATTGGCATTTTTCATAATAATTTTACATCATTAGATAATAATCCTATTGAAAAAAAATGAATTTTATTTAAAAAGATCTTCATTTTCTGGACGAATTAATTCATCAATCACATGATCTTCTATCTTAAATGAATAATCACGGATAATTGCTACAGGGTAGTTCAAGGCTTTTTTCATCACTAGTTCAGCAGCAGAAGAAAGTTCATCTGCAACTGCAATTTCAGTTATGCGTAAAATTTTTTGAAAAGAATCTAATGTTCCAGCATAATTCAAGATTGGATTTAATCCTGAAATTCCAATGGCGCAGTTGGTTTGACCCATCCTAAATGGACGACCAAATGTATCAGAGATAATTACTGCAACATTTTTGTTTGTTTGTTTCTGGATTTTATTACGAATTGTTTGTGCAGAAACATCAGAGTTAATTGGAAGTAAAGTTGCATGTCCTTCTTTGACATTACTTTCATCAACACCAGCATTTGCACAGATAACTCCACTATTAGTCTCAACAATAATAATTCCATTTTTCATTCTTACAATTCTTTTTGTTTCTGATAAGATTAATTCAATTATTCTGGGATCTTTTTGATACTGAGAACCAATACCTTCGGATAGTAATGAAGTGGTAATAGTTGACAAATCAACAATTCTTCCTTCTTGTTTTGAGATAATTTTTTGTGCTATAACAAGAATATCACCATCACATATCTCAAAAGAATTTGAAATTAATTCAGAAATATCATCTGATGGTTCAATCTCCTTTTCAATGTAAAGTGGAATAATTTGCAATTAAGATTACTAAAGAAATGGACTAAAAATTTGTTATGTAGTAGGAGTAGTTTCTAATTCCAATTTGAAATGCTTGTTAATAATATCTAGAATTTTCGATAGATCTTTTTCTTCCAAGATGACACTGGCTAAATCCTTGACTATATCTTGCGCCCTATAAGCAATGTTTAATCCACAAATATCAAATAATTTCACATCATTTGCACCATCAACTACACAAACAATGTCTTCTTTTTTCTCACTCCATTCTGCAATTTTTATTTTTGCAGATTTTGATTTATCAGAATCAACATTAATTTTTACACCATCAAGTTTTCCGTCTTTGAATACTAATTCATTAGAATAGACATAATCAAGTTCTAATTCTTTTTGTAATCTGTCCATCATAAGAGAAAACCCACCAGACACAGCCATAAGTTTCCATCCAGCAGATTTTAAAACTCTGCAGGCTTCCTTTGCACCAGTCATGATTGGTAATGAATCAGCTACTTCTTGACAAGTTTTTTTCTCAATGCCTTTCAAAGCAGTAACTCTAGTTCTAAGTCCGTCTTCCCAGTTGATTTTTCCTTGAATTCCTTGTCGAGTAATTTCCCAAATTTCATTTTCTTTGTTGAGTTTTTCTGAAAGTAGTGGAAGATATTCTTCATCATACAAAACACCTTCAACGTCAAAAATTATTAGCAATTGGTTTCTAATTTGCAAAAAAATTTCTAATTATATTAAAGTTGGGAGTAAAGTTTTCGTGATTAAACATATTTCAGATATAATTAATCGATCATTGGTTATTCATTTTCCAAAAATTATGCTAATTTTAAAAAACAGTCATAATTGTTTCGTTACAATCATAGGTCAAAAGAACTTTTTTTAGCAATTGAATCTCAAGAATCTTAAACTAAAATTAAACACCAAATGACTTGGTTTTTTTTTCACATTTTGGGCAAGACAATCCGTGTGTTATAATCCCACATTTTCTACAATGCATATCAATCCCCACAACATCACGAGAAGATGTTCTAGTTGCCTTGATAATTAAGATTACTACTAATAGAATTCCTATTGCAATTCCTATCAATACTAATACCATATACTAAACTATACTACATTGTATATTATCTCTTTTTTTTATTATACAAAACATAAAATCTAGAATGTCATCTATACACTACATTTGAAATCTAAACTCGGATTTTATCATCAAAAACTTTGTTTTTGCTTTCCATTTGAATAAAATTAATTGAAAATATGTAGTTCCTTCATAAGGGTCAAAAATAAATTTTGATCTTGTCAAGAACACAAAATGAAATTAAATTAAACTCGCAGAATATGCATACTCATTTTTCAACGATTGCCTCAAAATACCGAAGTGTAAGAACACTGGATACAAAACCAATTTCATACATTAAAGATAAACTAAAACAAAAATCCAAGATCAAAATGGCAGATATTGGATGTGGTGATGGACGATATTCTCTAGAGTTCTTGAAATGCTTTGATGATTCATTTTACATTCATTGTGTGGATTATAATGAAAAAATGTTAGAATCACTTGAATGTTATCTTGTTGAACAAAACACGACAAACTTTTGCGTAAGACAAGGTGATGCAAACCGTCTTCCACTGGAGAATGATTCAATGGATTGTATTGTTACTTTTAATGCAATACACCATTTTGATGTTCCAAAGTTTTTATCTGAATCACTAAGAACACTCAAAAATGACGGACATCTCTTTGTCTACACTAGACTAAGAAATCAAAACTTTAGAAGCATTTGGGGAGAATACTTTCCATTATTTGCAGAGATTGAGAATCGTTTGTATGAACTAGAGGAATTAGAATCACACATACAAAATGCAGACATGAATATTCACTCTACCAGAGTATTTGGATATTCAAGAATATCTAGTCTTGATAGACTAGTCCACCAAGCTCAAAATAATCACTATTCCACTTTTGCCTTATACGACAAAGAAATCTTTGATGAATCCCTAGAGATATTCCAACAAAATATCAAGAAAAACTTTGATGATTTAGAGCAAATCAATTGGCATGATGAGAATATTCTAATAGAAATAATAAAATAAGTCTACAAAAACTATTTTTTCAAACACGTGCAATCACAATCAAACATTCCAGTTTTTCCCATACACTGATCATGATATTTATGAAAGCATTTAATGCAAGTAACCATAAACTACATCTATAAATCCGTATTAAATCTCTTTAAATGTAGTTTCTTTAATTGTAACTTTTATTGACATTTACCAAACCATCATTGAATTATAAGAAATAGAAGTATTTCCACTTGAAGGCAATGAAATAGATGATAATGGAATGGATCCTATTCGAGTTTAAATTTTTTAGATCCAAAAAACGTTAGTAATAAATCACCGAATATCAGTGCTTTTGGTATGGGTGAATTAGAACACAAATATGAAGTAGATATTAAAACTACAGAAAAAAGACAAAAACTTCCAGAGAATGTAAAAGATGAACTAAAAGAATCTGGAATGATGGATGAGAAAGGGAAATTAAAGTTAAAAGGAGTTAGTCCTAAAATGCTCAAAAAAATGAAATTAGAATTTGTGGATTGTCCTGTTTTCAAAGAAGACATCCAATTCATCCAATGTTTTGTGTGTCCAAATTTTCAAAGCAGAGTCATGGGGAAAGTGCTTTGTAAAGGGGATTCTCTGTAATACCTAAAACATAAGAATTCTCACGAAAGGCTCATTAATTAAATTAATTCTTTGAATTTTAGCTTGAGTAAAGAAGACAAAGGGATTACAGTTTCTAAAAAAGAGGATTTTAGTGAATGGTATACACAGATAGTTCTTAAAGCCAAACTTGCAGATTATGCACCAGTTAAAGGATTTATTGTTCTTAGACCTGACGGATATTCTATTTGGGAATCATTAAGAAATACATTTGATAAAAAATTTGCAAATAATGGAATTAGAAATGGATTTTTACCTATTTTAATTCCAGAATCATTGTTAGGGAAAGAGCAAAAACATTTTGAGGGATTCAATCCAGAAGTATTTTGGGTAACTCATTCAGGAAATAATAAAATTGGAGATAGACTTGCATTAAGACCCACATCTGAAACTTTAGCATACACAATGTATGCCAAATGGATTCAAAGTTGGAGAGATTTACCATTAAAGATGAATTTTTGGAATACAGCTCTCAGAGCAGAGATTAAAGGAACAAAACCATTTCTTAGAACATCAGAATTTTTGTGGCAAGAAGGTCATACGGTACATGCAACACAAGAAGATGCTGAAGAAGAAGTGATGAAAATATTAGAGATTTATAAAAAAACAGTAGAAGAAGAACTAGCAATCCCAGTAACAACTGGAAGGAAAAGTGAGAAAGAAAAGTTTGTAGGTGCAGTGTACACAACCACTATGGAATCAATTATGCCAGATGGAAAAGCACTGCAAATGGGTACATCACATTTTCTAGGTCAGAATTTTTCAAAACCATTTGAAGTAAAATTTGCAGACAAAGACAATGTAGAACATTTTGCTTGGCAAACATCATGGGGCATTTCTTGGAGACTAATTGGTGCAATGATTATGATTCACGGGGATGATCAAGGTCTTGTTTTACCACCAAAAATTGCACCAATGCAAGTTGTAATTGTACCAATATACAAAAATGATGAAGGTAAAGAGAAGGTCTTATCAAAAGTAGAAGAAATTAGAAAAATTCTAGAGTCAAAAGAAATTAGAGTACATGTTGATGATAGAAGCGAATTATCTCCAGGGTACAAATTCAATGATTGGGAACTAAAAGGAGTTCCTGTACGAATTGAGATTGGTCCTAAAGACATAGAAAAGCAAAGTGTTGTTATAG
>JADFJY010000075.1 GCA_022565935.1 Nitrososphaerota archaeon | reverse complement strand
TACAGGAAATATTGCTTACACCCCTGAAAATCATTAAAGTATGACCAATATAAGGGAAGAAAAAGTGCAACGTGTTGCGAATTATACTAGGCACTATCAATGAATGTAGTTTTTCTTCTTTATCTTCTACATCTGAATTGTTGACTACAAATGAAACAATATTATAGTAAGTTTCTTTTCCCTTAAATCCCATTTTTATTGCTAATTCTTTGTACAGGTTCTCAATCTGAAATAATGATAATACAAGATATGAAAACTTGTTACGTAAATCAATATTCTCAACAACTTTTTGTAGTAAATCTTCATCCATTTTTGGATTGTTTTCCTTCAATGTTTTTGGAATTCTAGAATCATCATATCTGATATCTTGGTCATAATCTGCTAAATCGTAAATTGTCGCTAAAGTTAGAATATTTGATGCACCAAGTTTCTCTCTACGAAAATCAGTTTTAGGAATACCATTTTTACTTAATTTTTCAATTAAATCCGATGTCTTATTTACCAAGTTTTTTAAAAATCGAATGTAATTTTCTATATCTAAAAACAAATTCATGTTTTCACATTGACCACATGAAGGACACAAAAACTCGACTAGATTATCATACGATTGATTACAACTAGAACAATTCATTATTATTTATCCTGCGAGGAAGAACCTAATTTTCTTCTATCAGTTACTATTCCATTATCTCTTAATGCCATAGTGTAGAGATTATGATCATTATGACAATCATCACAAATATCCAATGTTTGACATACACCATCTTTCAAAGGAGCTTCCCAAACATGGTGTGTAGTTAATTTACTGTTTGGTTTTTTACACATAGCACAGATACCAAACCATACATTATCCACCAGTGCAGATTAATAAAAATTTCATAATTTTTTAACAGAAGTTTATAAGAAAAATCGTGCCTAAAATAGACGTTTTATAACATTATTAAAAAAGGTATTACCTTTTTTAAAAAAAATATTAATTTCAGAAGATTTTAGCAATTTTGATGAATACTAAATTTTATGTCACTATGGGAATTTCAGTAGGTGCATTAGCTGTTGGATTTATTTTATTATTTGGTTAATTACTATGTGATTTGAAAATTAGGATTGCAGCCTAGTTGTATAATAATTTCATTGAATTGTTCTATTAACTGGTTTTGTTGATCAATCATTGTATTGACTTTTTCAGTTTGATAACTTAGATTATCAAATGCTCTTTCTGCTTTTTTATAATCACTTTGGGAAAGTGTTTTTCCATCATAGTATTGATATTGTTTGTAATATTCATCATATTGTGATTGCTCACGTAAAATTTTGATATCAAGTAATTCAAGTTCTGCTCGAATTTCTTTTTCTTGTTGTACCAATGTTTTCTGACCAACATAAAGTTCTTCAAATCTGTCAGGTATTACATATCCTTTAGTATCAAAAGATATCTGAGGGGATTGAGTAGAATACATCAAATGATCAATTTCACTTGTATGCCCAAGTTTGAGAGTATGACCAATTTCATGCATTAAGATATTGGTAACCATATTTTCATCATCTTGAACAAAATTACCATTACAATCTTTAACACCCACAGAAATTTCCAATACACAATGATTTAGAATTCCAAATAATACAGAACTACATGTTGCAAGTCCAGTATGAGTTGATGATGCATATGTCTGCCATCTAATCTCAATGTTAGAATTTTTAGATTGAATGAATTCTAAATTAGGGTTACTTGCTTCCCATGTTTGAATTGCTTTTTTTAATGCATTAACAGGAATTTGTCTATCAGGAATTTCTGGAACATCATCAAAAGAATAAAAGATTATTTTATTTTCACTTGAAATAATAGCACTAGAAATTTGTTGAATTTTTTCAGGAGTTGGAGACAATACTGTTACAGGATTTTGAAAATCAAAGGGTAAAGAATCAGAATACCAAATATAGCCAATTATGGCTACTACAACAATTAACACAAAAATTGCTTTCAATGTTAAAACAAGAATTCTGCAATAACTAAAACTTTCTATCAAAAAGACAGAATTTAGGCTGGATTGATTTTTTTGATTACTTGAATCAACTTTAACACACTTTTTTTATTTTAAAAGTAATTTTAGAGAAAAAACATTGCCATGGAATTGAAGGGATGTTGGTAATCTCAACACGGCATTGATTACCAATCTATCTGTGGCCAAAACTTTCAACATGATAAATTTTGATAAATGATCTAACTTTATACAAATTATTTTATTGTTATTTTTAGCAATTCAAAAATATTTTAAAATACAGAATAACTTTTCAATAAATTAAATACATATTATTAACAAATAATATAGAAGAAATGATGACTGAATGCCCAACTTGTAAATTAGCAATGGAATCTCATTCAACAACAGAATTAATGGAATGTTGTATGAAACAAGTTGGAGAAGAGTTTACAGAAGAGGAGGAAGGTATTTGCCCTAATTGTAAACATAAAATCAAAAAACATTCTGACAAAGGACTTGCAGAATGTACACTAGAGTTTCTTAAATCAGGAATTAATAATTAGTTCAAGATAAGATTAAACTACAGATATACAAGAAAAAAACATTGAATCAAATAACAAAAAAATTAATGGAAAAATTTTCACCCATGTGGACTAATAAACAGGTATGGGAATTTGAACAAATAAATGAAAATTTAAGATTTGATGTTTTGTATGCAGAAGCAGAAAACTATAGTGTGAAATCATGGGAGTCTAAACTAGCATATCCAGATTCAGATATCAGAGATCTAACAGTTAAAACATTTGGTTATTTGGAAGATGGTCATGAATTATGGATTGCAAATAAGGGTCAAGGCAAATTAGAGGAGCAATACACACCATATCTCATGTCAGTGTTAGTTGATACTATGATAGATGAGGAGGTTTGTCTGAACTTTAGAATGGAGAATAACTTTTTGGTAATTTCAGTAGATCCAAAGGCGGATGTAATTGACTGTAAAGAATTCTTTGAGGAATTTTATCATTTAGCTACTGGTTTCAATTATGATATAGACATAGGAATTCCAGATGATGAGACAGAAGCTGAAATCTATCTAACTCGGCTTCAAGAAGAATTTGATGAAAAAATGAAAATTAAACTTGGTGACAAGTATTTACCTGGAAACGATGATCCTGATACAATACAATCTAAATAATTTAGCTAAAATACTAGAAAATATTGAAAAAAACATTGTCTGAAAGAAAACCATTCAAGAGATTCAAAAGAAGAGAGCCTTCTATTAGTATAGAACAAAAAATTGAAAAATTTATTTTAAGAAATTCAAAGAGTGGTTTTTTTACCAAAGTATCAACAATTCCCTATAAATTTGAAATTTCAGAAAGTAAGGCATGGGATATTGTAGGAGAATTTTTGTCTAATGGATCATTTGACTCAATTCACGATGAATTTACAGGAGAAATGAAACTATGTGAAACTGGGAAAATATATTCTATTATGGATTTAGAAAGAAAGAGAAAAAGAGAAAAATTTAGTTCGTTTAAGAAAAAAAGAAAAAAAGAAAACTCTTAATTTTATACAATTTACAACTATAGTAAATGGATAATGATGAGAATTTTCCTGTTCAATGTCATCCTATAATTAAAGCAAGAAAGAAGAAATTAAAGGATTCAAAAAATGAAACAATGTAAATTATGTGGAAGTCCACTTGGAAAAGAACCAACTACTGAAGAATTAGATAAACATTGGAAAAAACATCATAGTTGGCATTGGGAATCAAACAAGGAAAAAACGCCTGAAGAAGCATTATTAAAAAAACAAGATTAATTGACGTCTTGGAGTAGTGATCGTTTATAGCATGCCTAGACCACTAAACGAAGGCGCCAATATTACGTTATCTTCAAGATATAAAAGAAACTCCAGAAATTTTTAAACATTTGTTTAATTGACATCCAAAAATAAAACTAATTTTTAGAATCTCAGTGACATAACCACAGGTTCGTAATTTGAAATTCTTTTTTATTTAGGTCAATACAAGTAAAATTCGAAAGCATTAATTTGATATTTTCTTGATTAACTATATGACATTTGAAATTGATTGGCATGGAAACTTTGGAATTTTATGGGCATACGAAAAAGAACGATTTGTAGTTACAGCTGTATTTGAAGATAAAAAAGAGGCAATGTTCATTGCTAAAGAAATAGAAGCGTGGAGTGAAAGATTCACAAGATTAACAATTATTGAGAAAAAGGATGATGAATATGCAATTTGTTGTTTCCAAGATCCCCAAATTTCAAAGAGTGAGAAAAATATTGGATTGTTCAGAACTGGAATGAGACAAAGTAGTGGATATGAACAAGTAAAACCAATGATTCAAGAAGGACCTCCACTCTTACAAATTGCTTTTGCTGTAGATATCATAGATATGAGTACGTATGAGCAAATTTCTAGATTAATTCCTATGAGAAAAT
The DNA here is from genome assembly GCA_022565935.1 of Nitrososphaerota archaeon. Taxonomy (GTDB): domain Archaea; phylum Thermoproteota; class Nitrososphaeria; order Nitrososphaerales; family Nitrosopumilaceae; genus Nitrosopumilus. The sequence goes on along the minus strand of JADFJY010000075.1, from coordinate 870 downwards.
GTAGAACTATCTGTGAAAAAGATTTGAAGAAACAAGAATTTTTTTATGAAAAAACTGCAAATCTGCTTAGTTAAAATTAGAAAATGATGAGATTCAAAAACTCATGGAAGTTTGAATCATCACCATTTATGGTCGGGTACTAAAAATAATTTAAATTCAATATAAAGAATTACTACTAATTTGTTCATAATTTTGATACTGATGAATCATTCACATTTGTTAAATAGAAAATTTAACAAACTAAAGCATGCAAAATAAAAATTATCAACCAGCATGGGAAGAAGTAATTGGTCTTTCGTGGTTAATTTCAGATGAATAAAATGTCAGATTTTATTTCTGAATGTAGTCCCAACTGCTGGTGTAAAGAAAAATCAAAAAACAGTGATGAATTACCTTAGAAACATCTAAGGCAATAATTTTTTAATTCATAAAGTAAATTTTTCCAAACGAGAATTTGAAGATCCCTTAAGTAATATCTGTTCATAGAAAATAATATGGATTTTAAGAATCTCTTAAAGAAGATAATGGACTCTGATCCGAACATCAGACATAGTATAATTGCAGATATTGAAGGAAACATAATTGCCACAAATCATCGTCCAGAGGTTGCAAACTATCTATCACCAGAAGAAACTGCAGCATCGCTAAAAAGAGCTGCAATTGCATGGAAAGGAAGAAATGAATTAACTCCAAAAATTGGAAAGGGATTGTATGCAATAGCAGCATTTGAAAAGATTACAAGAATGACTTTTCCTTTAGGGGATGACAATCTAATTTTTGTTAGCTTGGGTTCTGAACAAGTACGAACAGATCTTCATAGTGGAGGTCAAAAACAAATTGTTGAACATATTCTAAACATATTGAGCCGTG
>JADFJY010000074.1 GCA_022565935.1 Nitrososphaerota archaeon | reverse complement strand
CTGAAATTCTTTTGTCAATAATTATATGAATGAATTTTCCACCATCTAATATTGGTAAAGGAAGCATGTTGATTATTCCTATGAAAAATGAAATCATCCAGAGCCATAACAAGAACATTGAAACATTGAAATCCACATTTGTCCAGTCAATGAAATTCATTACAGGTTTGTATGGAATTGAATTATCTCTCATAATTCCTATTAATCCTCTTTCAGGATCATCTGGTGCGGGCATGATCTCCACACCAAATTCTAATGTTTGACTATCTCTAATTACAGTAACACTTGCTGTTTCTCCTGGATTTAAGCTTGGGAAATCAATCGGACCATGAATCGGTATGTCATTAATTGAAATAATGATATCATTTGCAAACAATCCTGCTTGTTCAGCTCCAGAGTTCTCTATGATTGAAAGTATCAACACTCCTTGCGATAACTCATAAAATATGTTTAAGATGACTTCCCCAAATAATGGCATACTCTCTAAAACCATTCCAAAAATTGGGTTTGTTAACATAATAGCACCTAAAATAATTGCAAAAATCACATTTGATGTGGCACCTGCTCCAATTACTCGTAGTTTTGAAATCTTTTTTGCATTGTTGAATTCTTCTTCATCTGGTTCTACAAATCCTGCAAACAATGCAATGAATATTGCAAATCCACCTGTTTTGATCTTTATTTTTTCTAGAGCAGCTACTATTCCGTGTGCTCCTTCATGCATAACTAATACAATTGGAATCGACAGTAGAAAGTACGTAATTGCAGGTGCAGACGTTAATGTTATTCCTGGAATAAGTATTGTTAATTCTGCAAAATTATCTTGTGCAACAAAAAAGTTTAATACATTATTTCCCAAAAAGTAAAATGCATAACCCATCATTAGAAAACCTGCAATTACACTTACATCAGCAAAAACCCTGATTCCTCTCCTTGTTCTACTTAGTATTTTAATCAAGATTGAATTAACTTGTTTGTTTTTGTATACTAGGCTGTATGCCTTTATCTCAAAACCATATTTTTCTAATTTCAAGCCTTTTGCAACTACAACAATGATAACCCAAGTAATTAACACATAGATTATCGGATTCTGAGTAATAAAATCAAGTTCCAAATTAATTGTTAATTTTTTAAAGTACGGACATTTATCGGTTACTATGAAGCCAGTTATAATTATCTCAACTTATCCTAACAAAAAATCAATTACAAAAATTGCAAATGAGTTTGTAAAAAATAAAATAGTTGCATGTGTCAATATTTCAAAAATCTCTTCAATTTACTCTTGGAATAAAAAAATAGAAAATACATCTGAATATCTTGCTATATTCAAAACTACAACAAAAAACAAGAAACTACTAAAAAAGAAAATTAAAGAAACTCATCCATATGATGTTCCTGAAATAGCAGAAATTGATGTTACTTCAATTAACAAATCATATCTAAACTGGCTAATAGAATCTACAAATTAAGATTCTACTGCATAACGTAATAAAGAAACTATTCCACCTAAACCTGTAACTCTTAAACCAATGTCTGTGGATGAATCAACACTATAAATTTTTACTCCTTTGCTTTCAACATCATTTAGAAAATCTATCATTTTTTGTTCATTGTCTTGAATTGCTTTGTCTGAAAATACAAGGGATTCGACAGCTCCTATCTGATTTGCATTAAATGTTTCATCAAACCCCATAGTGAATTTTCTACTTTTTTTATTTGCAAGAAGCATTACTTCATCAATAATTGATGAAGCCTTTGCCAACTTGCTATCTGACATTATTTCTTTCATGGATTGAGATTTTGTAAATATGTAAATTCCATCTTCTCCACCAGAATCAATTCCATCAACGACTTGAACTTTGTATTTTTGTGTGTTTTGCGATTTTTGAATGAAATTAGAAAATCTTTTTTTTGTTTCACCAGGACCAAAAATTACAATTAAATCTCCATCCTTGAGTACTGTTGATACTGCTAGTTGTACTTGCTCAAAAAATTTTTCAATATTAAAATTAGTTTTGTATCTCTTTCCACTAGACCCAGAATAAATATTTGGAATAAACTCTAAATGTGTCCCTCTTAGTTTTGCAATACCGCAATCACCGGTATCAATTGCAACAAGTACAAAACCTACCTGATTATTATTTGATTCTAGAAGATTCTTTTCAATTGGTAACCATTTTTTCTTTGAAATTGTTATTCCATCATTTATTTTTAAAATAAATGAATGATGTGATCCATGTGGTACTAATTCATTACTTGATTCAGAAATTATTCCAGCAATTCTTAATCTATCTAAGACATCATCAAGCGAAATTTTTTCTACTATTAACGAAATTCTGACTTTGATTCTTTCTCCCTTGTCAGGTCTTGAATAATCCTTGTCTTGTTTTAAAACTCTAGTTGTATCTCCAATTACTTTGTCCTCTTTTTTAATTATACGACGTAAATTCAAAAGATCATCAGAATCTTCTGGCTTGACAGAAATTGAATTCTCATCAATAATCTTTGTAATCATGATATTCTTCTAGCATACAAAAAGAAAAGAGTTTAGCTTGTAACTTTGTTGGTCTTTTCTTCTTCAGATTTTTTCTTTAGATAGTTTTCAACCCAATCTAAAGTAAGAACACCTGATTCTGATAGATTTGTTAAAGAGTTTGCAGAAGCTTCACCTGTTACTTTACCATTGTTTTTTCTTGTCTGGCGCCATTTTAGTGATGTGTTGCCACTTTTTGAATTATAAATTATACCGAGAATATCTCTTGCATTTACAAATGTAATGTCTCTAATTTTTTTCAAAGTTACTTTATCAGCTGCTTCTACGTAAACTGATCCCAAATTATCATCTCTTTCTGGAAATACCTCAAAATCTTCCAAATAGCTTCTTGGTGCATAAGATTTGCATGTGCTTGAAAAGATAAATTTTCGAAAACTTTCCACCGAAGCTGGAGTATCAATTATAACCATTTTGAATGATTAATCTATTAGCCATTTATCAAGCTTATTGAAAGACTCAATAGGAATCTACTTGAAATATGACTTGCGGGCAGTGATGTACCTATCCCTTTGAGTGATGATGAGGATCTTGAGTTCTGAGCCTGCCTTAGGATTTTAATGAATGATTTACTTTGAATAAATATGAAATCTCTGACTGAACATCTTACATTTCATGTGAAAACACGAAGAGCCTTTGTCAATATTACTCCCAATGTCAGAAAACTAGTTACAAAAAGTAAAATCCAAGAAGGACTTTGTCTTGTAAATGCAATGCACATCACTGCTAGTGTTTTCATTAATGATGATGAAAGTGGTTTGCATAAGGATTATGAAAAGTGGTTAGAATATTTGGCACCGCATGAACCAATTGATCAGTATGATCACAATAAAACTGGTGAGGATAATGCAGATGCTCATCTAAAACGACAAGTAATGGGACGAGAAGTTGTAGTTGCTATCACTAATGGAGAATTAGATTTTGGTCCATGGGAACAAATTTTCTATGGAGAATTTGATGGAAAGAGACCAAAAAGAGTCTTAGTTAAAATAATTGGTGAATAGTTTTCTATCCAAAGTCTACTTCACGTTTTTGACTTTGTGATTCATTCTTTCTTGAAGACTCTCTCCATTTATCATCGTGATTTTGAGGTCCATGTCCACATTTTACACATGCTATCTTGAATCCATCATCATTTTTTTCATATGTTTCACATCCACAAAAACATGCCATGTTAAAATATAATTTCTAAGATGATATATCTTTTAGGATATTATTTCACTCAAGTAGATTTACAACATTCACCCATTGGAATATCATGATCATGTGGACATTTTCTTGGATGCTTTAGCATTGTACACAGAGCATCTGTAAATTGTATGTTCATATGATGCTCAATTCCACATATCATTTCCTCATCAATTTCTACTTTTAGTTGACTTTCCATTAGAACTTCTAACACCCTGCTATTTCTCATCATAGTTGCACCAACTGATTGACCCTCTTCTGTGAGTTTCACTCCTGCTTTGTTGTAATTCACCAAATTTTTTCCATTTAATTTCTTGAGCATTTGAACTACACTTGGTTGTCTAACACTGAGCATTTTGGCGATAGTGCTAATTTTGACATCTCCTCCTCTTTCTTTGATGTGCCAAATTGCTTTTAGATACATCTCTATATGTTCTGCATCTGCAGTTCCTACAAATAGAATTTCATCGTCTTTTGTATCCATATCATACTTTCTTTGAATCTTTTAATAAATATTCAAAGTATTGACGTGCAAATCCTGCTAATCCTGCATGATCTGCCCAAATTGCCACCACGTCTGAGGCGTTTTCACCTGCTATTTCTGGACCTAATAATATTACCACATATCTTTTATCTGATATTATACCTCCTGCAAATAACCCTTTCTTGATTTTTACAGTTGCAACTCTTTTGATTGCTTGAATAGATTCTTTTTCCATTGTATCTGAAGCAAGTATTGTAATGTCTACTCCTTTATCATGAAGTGATCTTAATTTTGGTAATGCTTGTTTGACTAGTTCTTCTCCAGCTTCTGGTATTGCAATCATTACTTCATTTCTACAAGAATCTACCATTTCTAAAATTTTTGCAGCAATGTTGGCTCCTCCTGAAAGTACCCAAATGTCTGGTTTTTCACTAGTTCCACTTTTCTCATATAATGGAACTAATTCGTTTAAAATTACATTTTGATTCTGTAAAAAATCACCTTCCATTTTTTGTTTTGTAGTTTCTATTCCTGTTGCTGGTGATTTTGCAAAATATTTTGTTGGTCTTGAATCATCAGAACCAATCCAACTTTTCTCTTCTAAAGTTCCTAACACCTCATAAATTTTTGAATATGGTACTCCTGACTTTTGGCTAAGATCAGATGCTGTTTGTTCGCCTGCTTTGAGTAGAGCAGAAAATGTTCTGATCTCATAACTTGTAAGACCAATTTTTTCTAATGCCTTTTTTGTTTTATCAGAAATACTCATTTGATCTTATCGATCAGTTTTGTATTTAATCACATCTACCTACATCCTAAATTCCACACGGGGCCAAGTATGAAATTGATTATATACTAATTCAGAAAAACGACCATTGTAGTCATGGCTCTAATTCAGATATCTAATCAATCGTCTAAAAGTTTAAGCAAAAAATCTACTATTAGATTCACTCAAAGTATCTGTCCAGACTGTAATATGATTCTGGATGCAGAAGTCTTTGAGCGAGATAGTCAGGTCTTCATGACTAAAGTTTGTCCAACACACGGCGAATGTGAGGAATTGTACTTTGGTTCTTATGAAATGTACAAAAAGTTCAGCACATATTGGGTGGATGGAAAAGGTG
>JADFJY010000073.1 GCA_022565935.1 Nitrososphaerota archaeon | reverse complement strand
TTTTCTATAACCATGACTAAATTTTTTATCATATAATTTTGAATATTCATATGATTTTGGATCTATTACATCACTAATAATTACAATTGCAGTCCTTGTAATTTTATTATCTTTAACTTTTTTTGAAATATTCTCAAGTGTTCCTTTAATTATTTTTTGATCATTCCAACTTGCTCTATACACTACAGCTACTGGTGTAGTTTTTTTATAACCACCTGCAATTGCTTCTTTAACTAAATTAGAAATAAGATGGATACTAAGATAAAAAATTAAAGTTGCTTTATGTTTTGCAAGTTCAGAAATTTTTTCTCGTTTTGGAACTTTGGTTCTTGATTCTACTCTTGTTATAATAATTGTTTGAGTAACTCCTGGAAGTGTTAGTTGAGTTCCTAGTGCTGCAGCTGAGGCTAAAAATGCAGTAATTCCTGGAACAACAACAGATTCGATTCCTTTTTTTTCTAAATTATCAATTTGTTCTTTGATTGCTCCATAAATTGATGGATCACCATCATGTAGTCTGACAACTGCTTTGTTTTTTTTTGCATTTTTGTAAAGTAGATCAAAAATTTCTTCTCTAACTAATTTTGATGCATCATGTAATTTTCCTTTTTTACAAAATTTTAGAATTTGTTCTGGAATTAAAGAACCAGAATAAACCATAACATCAGCTTTCTGAATTAATTTTTTAGCTTTGATTGTAATTAATTCAGGATCTCCAGGACCGCATCCAACAAAAAAGACTTTAGACACGTTTTACCACCAATATTGAAAAATATTTTGTAGTTAATGTTCCATCATTTACTTCACCTAGAGTCATTTTACGAATAATTTCATTTTCTGTCCCAAGATCTTGTCCAATTGCAAATATAGAGTCATCAGGAAACCCAGATTCTTTTAGCACTTTAATTACTTGATCAAAGTATCTTCCATCTTTAAGAAATATCATAGATTCAGTATGTTTTGCAATTTCTTTTACACTAGATAAATCATAGCAAGATGGAATTATAGCAACTTTTTCTGAACCTTCAGCAACACTAACACCAACCTTTGCTGCAAATGTAAATATTGAAACAATTCCTGGAATAACACTAATGTTCATGTCAGGATAATTTTCTTTCAAATCTTTGTGCATGTAGATCCAAGTACTATAAAGAAATGGATCACCAACAGTAAGATATACAACATTTTTTCCTGACAAAACTGTTTCAGCCATTATTTTTGCATTTTTTTTCCACGTTTGTTCAAGAACATCTTTGTCTTTGGTCATTGGGAAAATTAATTTTATAATTTCTTGATTTTTAGATTTATCAATTATTGATGATACTACAGAAAATGCAATACTGGGCCTATCCTCATTTGAGGCTGGACACATGATAATATCTGCATTATGAATTGCTTTTACTGCTTTTACCGTAAGTAATTCAGGATCTCCAGGACCTACTCCAATTCCAATTAAACTTGTCATACAAATTCTGGTTTATGTTCCCAATTAAAAGCTAGATTAAGATTTAGTTGCAGAAATAATTGTTACAGGGTTTCTAGCAAGCATCATTGTTCCTGTGCTTGTCTTTCTACTCTTTGCGATTGTAACTTGAGTTATATCTACAGAATCAAATTGTAATTTATCTAGTATTTGCAAAACAGCATAGAGAGTTTCAATCAATATAGTTCCAATCACGATTCTCCCCCCAGTTTTTAACTTATCTTGACATAATTCAACAATTTCAGCAGTATCTTTGCCTGTACCGCCAACAAAAATTGCATCAGCTGGTTCAAGTATAGTGATCTTATCTTTTGCGTTTCCATGAATTAATGAAACATTTGAAAGTCCAAATTTTTCAACGTTCTTTCTTGTTAATTCAATAGCATTTTCATCATAATCTATTGCCAAAACTTTTCCAGATGATTCAACTTGAAAAGCTGCTTCTACTGAAATTGAACCACTTCCACAACCTATATCATAAACTAATTGTCCAGGACATAATCTTGCTTTACTAATTTGAATTACTCTTACTTCTTCTTTAGTTATTGGAACTTTCTCTGTGCGTTCAAAGAGTTCATCAGGTATTCCAGGAGTTTTAAAATTCCACATCATTTATTTTTCCTTCAAGATTAAGAAATTAGTGAAGGAATTCCACTGGATATACTTCCTGCATGAACAAGTGTATAAGTCAAAATCCAAGAGAACAAATACAGGAATACATAACTTCCTATACCTTGTGTAACAAGTTTCTTTCTATCAGAACGTGGTAACTGCATTTTCATACTTTTTGCAACAATAATTGTTCCAAAAAATAATATTATCATAAAGGCAATTGAAGTCCATCTTCTTTCCTCACCTTCAATATCTTCAAAGATGAAAGTAGCTGCAGTACCTGCAATAAAAGCTAAAGCAACTCGCATCCAAAATAATTTATTTAATTTTCTATCTTTCTCATTTCGTTCAGCTTCATTTATGGTTGGTTCACTTGAAGGAACTTTAGGAGTGGTTGTTTCACTCTCAGTCTCAGGAATATCACTTGTTTCTTTAGATGATTCTTTTTTAGAGTCATCTCCTTCTGTAGGTTGTGATTTTTTCTTTTTGAATTTTGCCAAGTAAATTTCTAGCGTGTCTCAAGCATACCACGTTTAATATCTTTGGTATCCTATACACACATCTTATAGCAAGAGTATAATTTCCGACTCTGAGTAGATGTTTATGGCTCTAGCTGGAATAGAATTAAGATATCTAGTAAATCAAATTACTGAACAAGTTCAAGACTACTATGTAAGTAATATCTATGGAATTACTAAAGATAGTATCCTTTTCAAACTTCATCATACTGAAAAACCTGATTTGTTTATGATGATTTCAACATCAGGTGTCTGGTTAACTTCAGTAAAAATAGATCAAATGGAGCCAAACAGATTGCTTAAAAGATTAAGAAGTGATATGCTTCGACTAAAATTAAAAAAGATAGAACAAATTGGTTCAGAAAGAATTGCTTACTTTACATTTGAAGGATTTGGGAAAGAATTTGTAATAGTAGGTGAATTTTTTGGAGATGGAAATATACTCATCTGTAACAAAGATATGAAAATTCTTGCTTTACAACATTCAATTGATGTTAGACATAGAAAATTAGGCGTTGGACTTGAATATGTAACTCCACCAGAAAACGGTCTTGATGTTTTTAATATTTCAGAATCTGATTTTGATCAATTAAAAACATCAGATCTTACTTCTGGAAAATGGCTAGGTAGAACTTTAGGTTTACCAAAAAAATATGTTGAAGGAATTTACAAAATTGCTCAACTTAATTCTAAACAGATTGGAAATACTCTAAGTCATGAACAAGTTAAAAAAATCTATGAAACAACAAAAGAAATTGTTACAAATGTAACAACTGGAAAACATAATCCTGTTATTATCTATGGAGAAAAAGTTGAGATCTTACCAATTAGGTTAATGGAAAGTGATGATACATGTACTCCAATTCCTAGCTTCATGGAAGGACTTGATAAAGTATTTACAGAAAATATTGTTAAAGAAGGCAAATCAATTCAATCTAGTAGCTCAAACAAAAAGATTCAACAACTAGAAAGTCGGTTAAGTGAACAAGAAAAAGCTATTCAAATCGTTAAAGAAAAATCAGATTATATAACTAAAGTAGCAAATTCCCTTTTTGAAATGGTTTCTCAAGGAATTGTTTCTATTGAAGATCCAAGTGCACAAAAACTTCTTACGAAAAACAATGCTAAACTTACTACAGAAAAAGGAATTTTGTTATTAGTAATTCAAGATGAAAAAATTAAGATAAAACAGACTTCATCATTACAATCAATTGCATCAATACTATTCAATGAAGCTAAACGACAGTTTGCTGCAATAAAATCAATTGAGGAAATTAAAACTAAAACAGCAAAGAAACTTGAAAAATTACAAAGCCAGACAGAGACTGAAAGAAATTCTATTGTAGTTTCAGAGATACGAAAGAAAAGTTGGTATGAACGATATAGATGGTTTTTTACATCTGATGGTTTTCTTGCAATAGGAGGACGTGATGCTGCATCAAACTCTGCAGTTGTACGAAAACATCTTGCAAAAAACGATAAAATCTTTCATGGAGATATTTTTGGTTCACCATTTTTTATTCTTAAAAATGCAGAGAATGCATCCACAGTAAGTATGAATGAAGTTGCACATGCAACTGTTTGTTTTAGTAGAGCTTGGAGAGAAGGAATGTATGGAGTAAGTGCATATTGGGTAAATCCAGAACAAGTAAAAAAATCAGCACCAAGTGGAGAATTTTTACCAAAAGGATCCTTTTCAATTGAAGGACAAAGAAATTTTATCAAAGCAGACACACTTAGATTAGCTGTAGGAATTATTCCACAAGATGATAATTATGTTTTAACATGTGGTCCATCAGAAACAATTAAAAAAAATTCTATTTGTTATGCAATAATTGAACCAAATGGTTCAGAAATGGTAGATGCTGCTAAAAAAATTAGAATTGAATTTTCTAAATTAGAAGAAGAAATTACAAAAAATATAAGCATTGATGATTTTGTTCGTGTTCTTCCAGCTGGACAAAGTCAAATCAAAGAAGTTAACTATGGAGATTCTCATAAAAATTCTTTATAGATATTAAATTAGTTTATCTTATACAAATAATTAATCATATTTTTTTTTGATATGTGCTATCATTTCTTTATACAATGTAAAAAATTTTAAAATAAATTAATTAAACAATTTGTAACTTTTTAGAAATATATTCATTAAAAAAATTTAAATCAATTTTTTAGAGTTACAGATATTTTTTTAAAATTTTTGATCTAAAATTTTAATTTAATCATCATTTTTCATAAAAAATTAAAGATCCAAAACGGATCAGTGAATTAGACTAATCTCCATAGTGGAATCGATCTTGGAGTTACATTTCCAGCCACTTTATTGTTTTTCTTGAAGCAATTTTTGTTGGTGTAGAAGAAGATGAGGTGGATACTTTAGACTGTCCTATGGATAGTACTATCAATTTATTCAATCCCCTAGACTATGGTCTACACCAAATTTTTGCAAAATCAATTCTACACCAAGAAATTTTTGCAACTTTTTGTGTTGGGGGAGTTTTTAATTGAAATCTGTTTTATCCCTGATCATAATTTTATTTTTAATTACATCAAGTATTCCATTTGGATTTGCTGATCTTCAACAAACAGATTCACTAACACCTCAAAACTTGATAGATGACTCTTCTGCACCAAAAGAAACTAGAATCATTTCAATTTCTCTAAGTGAAACCATTGGCATTGAAACTAATCAACCACCAACAAAAGATCCTATAGGTTACAATAGTGTAAGCTATTCATCTGAATCTTTTAAAAAACTGGTTTCTCTTTCTGAAAGTTTAGATATTACAACATCTACAAGTGAACAACAAATCCAATTTAACACATTTGTGAAACAACCACAAGCAACTCTT
>JADFJY010000072.1 GCA_022565935.1 Nitrososphaerota archaeon | reverse complement strand
AATCCAGAATCAGAAAATTTTGAACCATATAATGTTTGATGTTTTACCGCAGCAATATTGATACAAGGTATTCCTTGAATGGCAAGTTCAAAAAGAGTACTACCAGATGTGCATATTACCAAATCAGCTTTTTTAAATATATTCCAAATTTTTTTTGGAGAATGAACTATTTTAACATCTTTTTTTATATTATTGGGAGACTTCTGTTTCATTAAAGGGCCAATAATTACTTGAATTTTTATATTTGGTATAGAAGTGATTTGTTTGCTTATTTTCCAAGTTAGTTCATTTAGATCAGAACCACCACAAGAGATTACAACATCATATTTTTTCTTTGATTTTATTTCAGAAAGATTTTTTTTATTTTGAGCGAATTCTGGGTTTGTTAGGAAGTATTTTGAACCTACTAACAGTCGAGCTTTTTTATTAGATTTTTTATATTTATGAAATTGTTTGATTGGAGTTCCATTTAACAAAATATTTGAGTATACATTAGTTACACTTGAATCATCAATTACTACAACTAAACATTCAGAATTATCAATTTCTTTAGAAAGAACTTCAGAAAATTCTCTCATATCAATTAGAATACATGAAATATGATTTTCAAATGTGAATTTGTTTAAAAATTTTCCTTCCAATGATTTAGTTTTAAATTTTGATATAATAGAATAATTTAATTTATTTTTTAACAATTTTTTCTTCAAATAGCTGTTATTGTTAATTAAAAAAATTATATCATAATGTCTTTTTAAAAAATAATTTGCAATAGCCAAACAACGACTAAAATGGCCATATCCGCTATAATGATCAACCATACATCTAATGGCAACTAATTTTTTCAATAATATTACTTAATACTATACAAAATATATTTTTAGCTAAGCATGTTCCATTTCAAGTGAGTTCCTTTTTCAACATCTTGATTAATTTTCAAACCAATAATTTGATCAATCATTGTTGGTGAGATACCTGTTCCAGGTCGAAAATATGTAAGCATTGATTTTGTGATTTTTGTGCCTGACTTGATATTTGTTAACGTACCAATACTAACTCTCATTATATCCTTGAATTTTGTTTCTGCTGCATAGGATTTTGTTCGTGGAATACCCAAACTTTTTTGAATATTCCTAGTCTTTTGAACTAATTCTTTGAATTCGGTAATATCATCAGAAAGTTTTTGATCTGGACCATCCATATTTTTATCAAGTGTAAAGTGTTTTTCTAAAATAGAAGCTCCGAGTGGAATTGCTGCAAAACACGTATAATTTCCTATAGAATGATCAATTAATCCAATACCAGTATTAGGAAAATGTTTGAAAGATCAGTTAGTGCTCCTAATCTAAATTTGTCATATGGAGTTGGATACATAGATGTAGTATGTAATAAAGCAAAATCTACATTAGATTTTTCTAGAATTTTTACAGATATAGAAATTGATTCAATATCATCTGATACTACAATTGGAAATGATTCAATATCTTTAACTTTATGACCTCTTGCTTCTACAAGATCTTTTGATGCTGTAGCTGCAATTGCAGAACATAATGCTAATTTATTTTCTTTTTTGTTTAATTTCTTGTAAATTACCTTTCCAACAATAGGTGGGTGTGCTTGTCTTCCTCCTCTAGTTGATGCAACTTCTGCACCTTGACCTGATCTTCCTCCTCCTCCTCCTCTCATTCTGGCTATACGAGATACACCTTGTCCTGTTGGAGGATCATTTGAGTCTGCTACTACATCTTGACCTGCAGTTGGGTGTCTTCCTTGTGGTTGGAATTTGTGTGATGTTAAATTAGTGAAAGCTTTATGAATTAATTCTCTTCTAAAAGGGGTTGAGAATACTATTGGAAGTTCTACTTCTCCATCTTTTGTTCCAGTAGTTGTGTATGTCGTAGTCTTCATTATACTACTACCTCCAAAATGTTTGGTTTGTTTACTTTGAGTGGTGCGTTTCTAATTTGTCTTCTTAGTTTAATCAATCTTCTATATGTTCCAGGAACTGAACCTTTTAGAACAATAAAATCTCCTTTTACTAATCCAAAGTGTTTGTATCCGCCGTCTGGATTTATTTTAATTTGATCATCATTTGTATTTCCCATTATCATAATTCTTTTATCATATTCAGTTCTTTGATGGAATCCCATTTGTCCTGCTCTTGGAACTGTATACATGACGCTTTGTGGAGATATTGGACCAAGTGAACCTACTTCTCTAACTGTTTTTCTTGATTTATGTTGTTTCTTTTTTACTCCCCATCTCTGAATTACTCCTTGCCATCCTTTACCTTTGGTAATTGCTGCAACATCTACTGTTGAACCAATTTCAAAAATTTGATCAATCTTGATTTCTTTTCCAAGTAATTCTTTAACATGATTAAATTGTTTTTCTATATCTCCACCACTTACAGAAGCTTCAAAAACATATGGTTTTTTTTGTTCTAATCCAGCTGCACGTGGAGACACTGCAACGATTGCAAAGATTTCTTTAATTTTTCTTAATCTTTTTCCTGCATTTTCTAATGCGCCTTCTTTATTTTTTAATGTTATTTCTTTTGCTATGTGTTTTGGAATATCTTCTGCAAATACATCAAATTCTGCATGTAATCCGTAATGATCTTTTGAATATCCTCGTATTCCTAAAATTAGAACTGGCGGAGTTACTAAGACTGTTCCCAAACTAACAAGTTGTTTTCCTGCATTTGGTGTCTTATCACGATCATCAATACTTACAATTTGTACACAACCTGCTTTGAATCCACAGTGAGCTAAAATCTTTGGTTCATCTGTATCTAATTTTGGCCATGCTCTAATTCTTGCTTCCATGCTTTTTGCACGTCCTCTAGGCGAGTATGCAAGACTTCCCCTGCGTGGTGAATGTCGTTTTCTAGCTCCCATAGTTAAGTCGCATCATCGATTGCCCTCTATTAAACCAATTGAGATATCGTTAACCATATTCAAAATTATGGTTAACCAATTCTATCAAAAATTATTATAAATTTAACATATCTAATACCATATTCCACATGGTAATTGCACCAATAATAATTCCTAATGCACCCATTCCAATTGCCAATAGTAAAAAGTTTTTTCTTTCTGGCATATTATGATGTTCTTTGAATATTAATTATTGCTAATGTTCCTAGTAGTGCTTCTTCTAGACGTACAGTTTGAGTTGCCTGATCTGGAAAAAAGTTTAGAGTCTTTGCATTTTGAACATTTTTCATTTTACCTCTTAAAATCTCATGAACTCCTTTTTCAGGAGAACCAAATACTATCAATACTGGCTGATCTGATTTTGTATATTTTGTAATCTGTTCTTTTGTTGCGGTTTTTCCTTTTCTAGATGTGATGATGATGTTTCCTTTCCACTCATTTAATAATGAAAACAAGTTTGCTCTCTCCTTGACTGAATATCCCCAATAATCTTGAACTTCATTTTTATCAATTTCTTTTACTGAAAATTTAGGATGGCCTTCTTTAAACTGAACTGTAACTCTTTTTCCTATTGGAGTCTTACCAAAAAATTGCACTAGTTGATTTATTCCAACATCTACAAACTTTTTTCCTTTTATACTAACTACAATTCCTTCTCTTACATC
The DNA here is from genome assembly GCA_022565935.1 of Nitrososphaerota archaeon. Lineage (GTDB taxonomy): Archaea > Thermoproteota > Nitrososphaeria > Nitrososphaerales > Nitrosopumilaceae > Nitrosopumilus. The sequence continues at coordinate 2,076 of JADFJY010000072.1, read as the reverse complement.
ACCTCTATGGATATTTTTTGAATTCGCCGGTGTAATGTGGCTAGGAATTTTTAGCGGTTGTAGTACTCCTGCAAATTTTAAGTCATTCATTTTAGGAAATAATCTTCTTCTCAAAAACTGTGGTGTTTCTAAATATTTTAGAATCATCACAAGTAGACTTCCATCCTGTTTGCTGTCTCCATCTTTGTAAACATAGATTGTCTCTATTTTAAAAATTGAACATGCTCTTGCTAAAACTGATATTTTTCTAGTTTTGTCTATCTTAAGTGAATCGTCTGATAATGCTGATTCAGGAATAGCGACTGATAATTTCAATGTACTTTTATCTCACAAACAGTTAAAAGTAATTATTTTTGTTCATGTGGGTATTTTTCTTTAGCAGTCTTTGCATAATTAACAATCTGCTCTTTAGAAATTATTTCATACATCCCTGTTTCAGATTTTATTTGTGCCATTCTAATGTGATCTGTTCCTTCTTTGTCCTCACTTGATAGATAAATTCCTGCTGCAGCTAATACTGAAGCATCCTCTAATGAAAGATCATTTTTGTAAGTTTTTTCTAAAAAGTTAGTTACTTCATCAGAATTTGCACCTATTGCAATTGCGTCATAAGAAATGTATGTTCCACTTGGGTCAGTTAGATACAACTGTGATATTTTGTTAACCACCCCTCCCAGAATAAGTGCAACACCGTAAGGTCTTACACCTGCATATTGAGTAAATTGTTGACATTGATCAGCTAAATGTTTTGCAATTATTTCAACTTCAACTGGTTCATCATAAATCATTTTGTTACTTTGAGAAAAAAATCTTGCATTATCTACTTGACTTCGTGCATCAGGGATGTATCCTGCTGCTGCAACCCCAACATGATCATCAATTTGAAAAATCTTTTGTGCTGTTTCTGAAATTTGTAATTTTTTTGGTTTTTCTTCAACTGCAATAACTATTCCATCTTTGCATTTTATACCAATTGCGATTGTACCTCTTTTAACGGTTTCAATAGCATATTCTACTTGGTAAAGTCTACCATCTGGTGAAAATACTGTAATTGCTCTATCGTAGCCTTGTTGTGAAGGAAGCATTTGATTCCAATGCTTAGAATGTACCATTTAAACTGTGCCCATAATTAGGAAAAATTGTTACTACGAACGAAGCCTGAGAAATAATGTATTTTTGTAAATAATATAATCTTAATGAAAGCTTAATTTGCAACTGAATTATTGTGGATTTATGAAATTTGAAATAAGATTTTCAGGACATAAAAATATTAGATCAAATCATAAAAAAACTATCGAGATTACAAAAGAATCTAACTTAACTCTACATGGGGATTGTATCATTGGTGTTGATGCAACTTCAAGTTGTGCTGATTTACCTCAAGAAATAAAAGATAAACTCAAAATTCCAGGTACCAAAATAACTTTTTCAATTCGTGTAGGTGAACATGAATTTGTATTATACGGAAAAGGCCATCCTGATCTAATACTTAGTCATTCTAAAGACATTGTAATTAGAAAAAGTAATTTTATATGCCCAAGAACATTGGCAGTTAAATGTAACAAGGCATCTGATTTGTTACCTCGAGAGATGGTCTCTTTGTTACAAGATCCTACAACAAAAGGTATCTTTACTATTTCAATTGACTAGAACTGTGACAATTTTATAGTCATAATTCTAATTATAATCATGGGTAGAAAAGCCAACATTTTCATTTTGATTCCACTAATTGCTTTTGGAACAATTATTTTTGGATTTGGAATGTACAATACTTTATGTAAAAATGTTAACATTCCTTTACCTTGTTAGTGAAAAATCTAACAGTTCCTTTCTAATCTAAGTAAATGGGCAAATACCCCATTTATTTATCTCAAATCTTCAATAAACTTTGGCAATTCTGTTGACAGTTCGTATCAAATGTAAATTAAATTATTTAGTTGATGGACCCTTGTTCAGTATGTAAGCAAGAAATAGGAAAATCCCCAACATCATTAGAATTGTCCCCAAAAGAGTCATTTGTATTTCAGTCTGGATAAAAATTAAACTTAGTCCTAAAATGATAATTATGATAGATGC
>JADFJY010000071.1 GCA_022565935.1 Nitrososphaerota archaeon | reverse complement strand
TGAATCTCATGGTATATGGAGATGTCACTTTGCTGGTTCTTGTAGCCAGGTATGTCCAAAGGGAGTTGATCCTGCAATGGGAATACAACTGCTTCGAGGTTATCTATTAGGATTTAGAAGTTAACCCGGGTTTTTTTGGATTTGGGCTGTTATTTACCTGATTGTTAATCTGTTCTGCCATAAAATGATTTGAAACATTTACTTTGACATCATCTACCCCATCAACTTTCAATAGATAATCATGTACATCTTGGCAAATCTTAAAACCAAAAACTGCAGGACAGAATGGACTAGTAAGATGCAAATCAACTTTAACATTAGTATTATTGATATCCACTTCATCAATCAACTCTAATTCAACAATTGATGTGTTAATTTCTGGATCTACAATCTTTGATAACTCATCGAAGATTTTTACTCGTAGCAGTTTGACATCTTGACTCATGTGGGCAAAAGCATCGATGCTATATATAACTATTCTAGAACATTAGTTAATGTATCGTTCTCGTTTAGGCAATGATTTGAGCGACATTACTTTGGATTATGTTTCATCAATAGATGATGATTCTGAAATTGTACTCTATGATATTATTGGAAGTCAAGCTCATACTTTGATGTTATATCAAAAAAACATCATAACAAAAAATGATGCAAAAAAGATCTTGTCAGCTTTAGAGTATTTGAAAAATAAAAAATTTGATTCGTCATCTGGAGCAGAAGATATTCATGAATTAATTGAATCACTTGTTATCAAAAAGGCTGGAATGGCAAGTGGAGGAAAGATGCATACTGCAAGGTCGCGTAACGATCAAGTTGCTTTAGATATTAGAATGAAAATTCGGGACGATATCAACATTATTTGCAATTGTCTTTTAGATACCATCGAAGCACTAGTTTCTGTAGCTAAAAATCACCAAAAAACAATAATGCCTCTTTACACTCACCTTCAACAAGCTCAAGCAGGTTTGTTTTCTCATTATCTTTTGGCACATGCAGATGTTTTGTTCAGAGATTTTCAACGACTTTATGGAACCTTTGAACGAGTAAACCAAAGTCCACTTGGTGCAGGACCTGTTGGAGGAACAAGCATCCCAATTGATAGACATAGCACTGCAAAAATGTTGGGTTTTGATGGTCTTGTTGAGAATTCAATTGATGCAACAAGTACGCGTGATTTTGTAGCAGAATATATTGCAATGATTTCAATTTTGATGACTAATTTAAGTAGGATTTCTGAAGATTTTGTCCTCTGGTCTACATCTGAATTTTCTTTTATTGAACTTGCTGATGAATTTACATCTCCCTCAAGCGTAATGCCTCAAAAGAAGAATCCAGATATTTTAGAATTAACACGAGGTAAAACTGCTGAAGTCATTGGAAACCTAACTGCAATTCTGACAACTATCAAAGGTCTGGCATCTGGTTATGGACGTGATTTACAACAAATAAAATCATCTATTTGGTCCACATCAAAAATATCTATTAGTGCACTCTTAATTTTAAAATCTGTACTTCTTACTTTGAAAGTAAATGAAAAACAAATGAAAAAAGTTACAGAGTTAAGTAATCTCATTGCATTAGATATCGCTGAAAAATTAGTTCAAGAGGGAATTCCATTTAGGGTGACACATAAAATTGCAGGTATTTTGGCCCAATTGGCACATCAATCAAAAAAATCTATTTCAAAATTAACTTTTTCCGAAATAAAAAAATCTGTAGTTGATACTAAAATTGATCCAAAAATTGTTTCAAAAATTGTTTCCTCTACCACTGTTGTTTCCTCTCTTAAGGACAGAAAATCATATGGTTCCTCAGGATATGCTGAACAAAAAAGAATGATTTCTGATAGAATTCAAAAGATCAACAATTATAGAATAGATATAACTAAAAGAGAAAATAAAATCAATTCATCTATTGGAGACTTGGAAAAACAAGTTAATGAAATAATTAGATAGTTGTAATAAATAAAAGTAACGGGTACAAAGGGATTGATTCTCCTGTGAATACATTTCTAAGACTCAAGAAATTACTTTCTTGAATCATAATATTATGCTATTGATATTGCCAATTAAATTATTAGTACATCACAAAATGTTATTATTAAGCCACAAAAAAGAAAGAAATTTTTTAATTTCATAACAACATAATAAAATAGTTGAAAATAATCATCATTCTTTTGTTATTTTTTTCAATTTCTGGATCTCTAGCATTTGCAGAAAAACCATCTCAAGGCTGGGAAAGGCTTGCAGACATACCTGAAGTAAGATCTGAGATGGAGGCAGCTGTAATAGACGAGAAGATCTATGTCATTGGAGGTCTAAATAACATAGGTCATGCCACAAACTCTGTTTTTATTTTTGATACTAAAGATGAATCTTGGAGCACAGGAACTTCTATGCCTTTAGCATTGCATCACGCAGGTGCTGCATCTTATGATGGCAAGTTGTATGTTGTGGGAGGTTATTTTGAAAGTTGGATTCCATCTAATGCATTATTGATTTATGATCCTGTACTAGATTCTTGGAGTAATGGTGCTGAAATGCCAACTCCACGTGGAGCTTTAACTACACAATTTCTTGACGATAAGCTATACGCCATTGGAGGATTCAATGAGTTTACTCGTGCTGAAAATGAAGTTTATGATCCTGTTACAGATTCATGGGAAACAAAATCACAAATACCAACACCTAGAGAGCATCTTGCATCATCTGTATTAGATGATCAGTTGTATGTTATTGGTGGAAGAAATGGACAATTAAATGTAAACGCTAATGAAATGTATGATTACACAACAAACACATGGAAAACTTTAGAACCACTTCCCACAGCTAGAAGTGGATTAACTGCATCAACTCTTAGTGGTGCAATCTTTGTTTTTGGTGGAGAGAGTCCTTTGTACACATTTGAAGAAAATGAGGCCTACATTCCTGAAGAAGGATGGTTTACACAACAACCAATGCCAATATCTCGACATGGTTTAGCGTCATCTACTGTTGGAGAAAATATTTATCTGATTGGTGGTGGAGTAATTCCAGGTTTTAGCTATAGTGCAATTACTGAAAAGTATCATAATACTATAGTTCCAGAGTTTGGAATACTTGGATCAATAGTTTTTGTAACATCTATCGCTATGGTAATTTTATTTACAAAATCTAAAATCATTAATTGATAAATTCACTATTCATGGTTTGTTTGTCATCATCAAGTTTGTTTCTAAATACTATCAGTCTTCGTATAGCCTCAAAGTTTGATATAACTGCTAGGATGATCAGTATTATTAGAATTTGATTGGTTAAAGCACCAATCGTTATGAGCAGTAATCTTACATCTCTACCCATTCTAAACTTTGATCTTTTTGCCATATCTCCATTTCTAAAAATTGAATCATACTTGTCCGCAGTGTAACTATTAAGGAAGGTTCCAATTAGTGCAAAAAATCCAATTATCCATATTGTGGTATCTCCTGTTATGCTCCAGTAACCATAGGCTAGTCCCAAAACAATTGCAGCATCTACATATCTGTCTAAAACTGAATCAAGCCAACCCCCATATTTTGTCTGTCTGAGCTTAAGACGTGCTACCTCCCCATCACAACCATCCACTATAGAATGGATGTGAATTAGTATTCCTCCTAAAATTAGATAAAAATATTCTCCACTAAAGAAAAAAGACGCACCAACTAAACCAATAACTGTACTCAGAACTGAGATCTGATTTGGCGTAATTCCTGTCTTTAATAATAACTTTGTAATTCTCAGTGATATTGGCCTGTTGAGTATCTTGGATACTGGTCCATCTGTATCTTTTTTGAGTTTGTTGCATATGAGTATCTCAGCATTCTTTCTGTCTGTTTTATCGTCAACGTCAATCCAGAAATTATCTCCAAGTGACATGTATCTCATCTTGTGTCGTTCTGCCAGAATTTTTATTCCACCAGAAAGACCCTCATCTCCTTTGGTGATGCTTTCTTCCAATACATCAAAAATTATAGGATTGCATATGAATATCCCCGTATCTATACAGTTGTAATCACTAAGATCCTTCCCAATTATATCGATTCTATGATCTACAGTCCGAACCTTTGTAGCATCATTTATGTTTAGATGATCTCCTGGATTTTTATCAACACATAGGATGCATTCATCTTTTTCAATCTTTGTTTTTAATAGTTCATTTAATATTCTATGGTCATAGTTGTGATCAGCCATTAATAGTACAAATGATTCCTTAAAATGATCTCTAGCCTTTAGGATTGAAAAAGCATTGCCTTTAGTCCACAAGTCATTTTTAACGTACTGTATGTTTACACCATATTTTTTTCCATCAGAAAGTTTTTCTCTGATCTTCTCACCATTGTATCCTGTTACAATACAAAATTCTTTAATTCCTGATTTTTTTGCAGTAAGTATCACTCGCTCTATAAGACCCAGACCAAGAAGTGTTACCAATGGTTTGGTATCACCAATAGGTCTTAGTCTTTTCCCCTGACCTGCTGCAATAATTAACGCTTTCATTTTTATCACTATTTATTAATTTCAGACATTATCTGATCTAGAGTTGTTTGATTCGCTGCACCAACAAACGACAATCTAGTCACGGTTCCAAAATTTGAATCTAATGGTTTTGAGTTTTCGTCCACAATTAAACCACCCGCTTCTTTTATGAGGAGATATCCTGCTGCCATATCTTGAACTCTAATTTTATCTCGTAAATCAATGAAAACATCTATCAAACCCCTGGAAAGATATGCCATCTCAAGTGCATTTGCTCCAAAATGTCTTGTAGGGCCGTGGTTTTCAAATATTGTTTGTAATTTTTTCAAAAGTTCTGGAGACGCACCAGATGTATTTACTCCAATAATTTTGTATGCTGTCTCTTTGTTTTGTACATGAATTTTAGTCTCATTCAAAAATGCACCTTTTCCTTTTGATGCCCAATACTGTTCTCCATTTGATAGATTGGTAACTACTGCATCTGTGATAGAACTTAGTTTGTCATCTGTGGCAAATGCTAAGGAACAGCAAAAGAACGGGATGCCACTAACTGCGTTAGCAGTTCCATCAATTGCATCCATGATAAGATATCCTTTTGGATTATCACTAATTTCAACACGTCCACATTCTTCACCTAAAACAACACAATTGAAATTAATTTTTTTTAGATTATCTAAAACTGTTTTTTCAGCTACAATGTCAATGTTTCGCGAAATATCCCCACCAGCACCTCTGCCAAAATCACCTGCAGCATCTTCTGTTCCAGCTAGATTTTTTACATTATCATAAACTTGTTTTGAGACTTGCCGTAAGACTTCAATTACTTCCATAACCAAAATGAATTTCCTTGTAATTTAAATGAAAAAATTCTAAGAAATCGATTTGAGAACACAAACATCAAGAAAGACTGATAATTTAGAGATAAATCAAATACTACCGAAGATATCTAGTTTAGAATTTTAATTATCTTATTGAGTTGGTATTGAGATAAATGGTGTTCCGCCTTCACCAACAACTAGTGGTAATTTTCCATCCCATTGCTGTGTTTTTAGCCACTCCAGATATTGTGGATTAGTTGATAGTGCTTCATTGATAATTTTAATTGCTTTGGCTTCACCGTTTGCTTGTGCAATGTTTGCTGCAGCAATACCTTCTGCTTGTGCTGCATGTTGTCTTGCCTCTACTTCAATTCTTTTAAGATCATTTTCTGCCTTGAATGCCTTTTGCTCTGCCTCTA
>JADFJY010000070.1 GCA_022565935.1 Nitrososphaerota archaeon | reverse complement strand
CCCGGATTACGGCACCCTTTTTAACCAATGAGGCCATATGGAAGGACAAACAAGTGGAGAACCGTAGCCTAGTATTTGGATGAGTTATAGCCCACCGATGCTACATAAGGGCCTCCTACCACTAAGTCGGTATACAATGGGTTTTGGAGTGTGTAGCTTTGCTTAGAATTTTATTCACAGTGGTTCTTTCAGCTTTTAACCGTCAGCTACCGGCCATGGAGTAGTGTTGGTCCTTTACTGCATGTTTGACTCCTTAAAAGGCGTTCGCGCTTCTGGTAACACCGTGTGAGGTTTTCGTTGGAGTGCCCTGTGAATGAAGTACGGTGTAAATTGCTGTGTCTTATCATAGAAACCCCCCCAAGTTCAAGTTCAAGTTCATCTTTCTCAGATTTCAAAACATTAATTTCCATAGAAGAAAAATCCAAAATTTGTTTATAAAGTTTTCCCATAAATATGAAAACTCTATTGAGATCTATACCAATCAATTTCTCTTTGTGTTGGTTTCCTCACATAACCTCCGGCAAACCCAGGACCAACAAAAGATATGAATGCACGATCCGGAGTGCTATTTCCAGTATCATCTACAAGTCTTGTCATGAATGGTGTTGGAAGACCTCCTTGTTCATAAGGAATAACTTTACTATCTAAGTTATTTGGTGAAAAAGCAAATGAAGCAAAGAAAGCTGGTGCAGATATTTTTGTCAAAATAAATGTTAATGAAGTAATCAAAAATGACAAAGGAGACATTGTAGGAATTAGAGGAAGTGGGTCTAATGGAAAGATAACATTTCATTCCAAAGTGGTAATTGACGCAAGCGGATTTCCATCTACTGTTTGTAAAGCAATGGGATTTGTAACTCAATGGAAGAGATTTGGTGCAGGAGCAGAATATGAAGCAAAAGTAGAGAAAGTAGATTCTGAAACATGGTGGTTAATGGTGGGACAACAATATTCTCCTGCAGGATATGCATGGATTTTTCCTTTAGGAAACAACATTGTAAGAATTGGTGTAGGAATAGGAAAACCAGAATCAAAAGTAGACCCAACTCAAAGACTTGAAGAATTAATGAAATCAAAATTAGGTCCAATTAAAAAACTAGGAAAAATAACACCGATAGAATTTCACTATGGACTAATTCCAAATGATGGGCTATCAAGAAAAACAGTCTATAACAATTTGATACTTGTTGGGGATTCAGCTGGACAAGCAAATCCACTAGTTTTAGAAGGAATTCGGTATGCAATAAAATTTGGTAGAGTAGCAGGAAAAGTGTCATCAGATGCTATAAAAACTGGAAAGACAGATGAGTCTGAACTTTATCCATACGAAAAAAATTGGAAAAAAGAGATTGAATCAAAAATTAAATCTGCAGGAAAAGTTCAGGATAGATGGATTGGTCTATCAGATGAAGAATGGGATAAAGAATTAGATATTATCAAAGAATTAAAAGCTGAAGAATTTATTGATTTCATTAAAGCAGATTTTGGATTATCAAACATGATTAAATTAGCAACACGTCATCCAAAATTTGTTGTTAGGCAACTTTTTAGTTTAGTGAAAGGAAAAAAATAATCATCTTACATTAAAAAAGTCAGTAACTATCACATCATGATATTGTAACTGAACTACATAAACCCCAGATTCAAATGGTTGTAACAATACTTCAGTAAATAATCCAGAAGAATTGTCTTTTAATGCAATTTCTTCTATTAGATTTCCTTTCTGATCATAGACATCAACAAAAAGATCTTCTCTAAATGCAATAGTCTTTTGAACAGCACCAGATATTATCAATTTATCATCGTCATAGATTGCTTCAATTACTGCTGCACGAGATCTTACAGGAAGGTATCTTTCAATAATTGTCTTGAGTTCATTTAGATTATCATCAACACTTTCAGCATTTCTATCAGTAAAACCAAATTTGATTTCATTAATGACAGATGCAAATCGAGGATTTTCGTTAAAACTATCTCCACCAAATTCTTTTGCAAATGACTTTAATTCTTCAAATTCACGTGCTAGATCAACCATATTCAGATCAGATTTACTGTATTTGTAATCAAACTTGGCCTCAACATGAACGATCTGTGAGGCCTTTGAATTCTGATATTGTAACATAACTACATAAAGACCAGGTTCTGTAGGTGCAACCCATTGAGTGTAAAAGTTGCCCTGCTTAGTATCAGTAAATTTCAAACTACTATGAGTACTACCATCCATATTGTAAATAGTGACATACAAATTTTCTCGTCTATCAGATATTGGTTTGTCAGTAGCACCTTTGATAATCCAAATATCTTTTTCAGCATCAAATGAGATATCATAAATAATTTTAGGATTATCTAAAACCAAATATTCACTAAGATAACTACCAATTTCAAAGATCTTAGATTCAGTATCAACAAAGTTTGCAATATCAATTAACTCATATGCATCGTCCATCATTTGGTTATAATCATCAACATGTACAGAAAATTCATTGTTATAGAAAGTAGATACCATGTTTGAAAATGCCTCTAGTTTTTTACGAAAATCAATTCGTTTTATTTCATCTACAGTGTATCCAACATCAGAACCATGAGGATCATTAGAATATGCTTCGGATACAAGAGTCCATTCATCAAACAAATTACGAACTAGTTCATCTGCTTGATCAAGATCATTTTTGATTACTAGATCTCTCACATTATCAATTTTTTCATTAAATTTTTCAGTAAATTCAATATAGTTTGGCAAGAAACGGTTCTTAGTCAAACTCAGTTCAACTAAATTTTCAAGAGATTTTGCTCTTTGTAATACATCACTTGCACGAATTTTGAAAGAGTCTTTATTATAAGAATCCAAATCTGTTTTAATTTGAGGTGCCTTTTCACTGACCCATGTTAATAAAACTTCAATTCTATCAATTCGCATAATAGAGGGATTACCAGACTCCATTTGTTTGGCAGTACCTAAAATTTTCAAGGCATTATCAATTAAAAATAGATTTTCATAGTCTGCTTGAAGTTCAGCTTTCTTTTTCATAGTCTTGTATTGAAATTCTAAAACTACCAAAGGATTTCTTTTCTCTCTTAATTCAGTCATTGATTGATCAAACTCTGAAACAATTTCTAAAATCTCACCTACTGATTTGGCATTTTCAACTCTTTCTAAAAGAAATTTCCAATCAGATACAAGACTAGAATCAGCACCAGTTGCTAGTGAAATCTCAACACTCTTACTAATTCTTGATGAAATATCTATAATCTGAGTCATTTGGTGGATTTCTGATTCTGATTCTAAAATATCCTCAACGGAAGTTGCTAATGCCAAATTAGATTTCAAATTATTCCAATCAGGCATGATCATATTTGCAAGAACATTATTTTCTTTAGAATCAGAAGAAATGAATCTCTCAACTCCATCTAATTCTCGTAAAAGAATAGATGATTTGTGTAATTCAGATACACGTACATTTTTTTCAATTAATTCTTCAATTGAGCCTGTATTCATTAAAGAAGGTTTGAGGGATTCCCAATCATTTTGGACTAGTCTATAAAGATCACTTTGTTTTCTGGAGACTATATCAAGATATCTTGATTTTGAAAGTATGTCAATGAGTTGAGTAATTTCATCAGAGTAAATAGGAGCAGTTCCTCTAGCAAAGATAAATCCAATTTCATGTTTCACATCTCTGCTCATTATTGTATTAGATTTTTTCATCAAATTCAGCAACGTTTCTTCTAGTTCATCAAAAGTTGGAGTTCTTGGATTAGAGACCTTTTCGGGATTAACATTCCTAATATCAACAAAGGCATCAGCCAACAAATTAACAGCTTTAGTTTTATCACCAATTTCATAATAAAATACAGCTGCAAAAATTATTTTATCAATAGATTTTGCAATATCAAAAGATATCTCATCTTTATCTAATAATTGTTGCACAGAATCTAAGGAAGAAGTTACTGCAGGTCTGATCAATGGTTTAATTTCAACAATAAAATCATCTACAAAAAATTCACTCCACAAATCAACAAAAGTAGATTCCAACTCAGACAAATTATTAGAGGTTTGATTGGATATTGGCGAAGAAATATCAAATGTTTCACTAATTAATGATGCATGGTTGGATACCAAATTTTGTGCTAAAGAAATTTTTTGATCAATGTTTGAATCATAAAAATAATCAGAAGAGATATTGAAGACAGTAGATTTTGAATAGTCACCATAGAACAGTTTTATTTCATATTCACCAGAAAAACCGCAAATTCTACCTTTTAGTGGAATCACATCTGTGATAAAAACACCGTTTGCTAATGGTGTGAGTTGTTGAATTTGACATAGATCACCACGAGGATTAATAATTTGCATTATCAGAAAAGAATCATCTAAAATATTTGCAACTTGACCAAAAATGAATAGTGGTTCACCTTGATCATAATCACCAAAGTTTTCAAGAATTGTGATCCTATCAGAACTTTGAGCAGAAGCATATACAGGCATCAAAAGAATAACAATCATGCTCAAAACAACAGGAATTTGTCTCACAAGGATCAAAATCTACGCCGATCTTACTTAAGATTTGGGTAGCTATGATACTAGAAAATGTCTAATTATACATAATCATGCCAGAGCAATTACCAAAGAGTAATTGTTTGATTTGATTGTCTGCACAGAGTAGGTTTGAGTATTCTTAGATATGCAATTTGAATGAAATTGTTCTATTGTACAAAGTGCACATTCCATACAAATCATACTATTTGGCTTCATGCAGTGAAAACATTTTGTATTATCAATTAGTTTTCCACCACAATTTCGACATGATTCATCAGGCAATTCTTTTCAAATCAAATTAATCAAAATTGGATATAAGCAACACGTAGAAGTCGTTCATCTTAAAGATCAGTAAGACGAAGATTATAATGGAAATAAAAAAAACTAAAAAACATGAATGGTATTAAAAAAACTTTTGATAAATGGGCCCAAAATGGCAGAGCAGAATTAATGGAAAACGAGCATAGAAATAATGTCACAAAATTTTTCCAAACAATAACATTTGATGAACCATTTACATTTCTTGATGTTGGATGTGGGAATGGATGGGTTGTAAGAAAAATTGCAAAAGAAAATAATTGTAAAAAATCAATAGGTATTGACATAAGCAATAAGATGATCATTCAAGCGAAAAAGAAGAGGAGTAATAAAAAAGAGGAATTTTTTCATACGGATATTGAATATTGGGATTACAAAGGAAAGTTTGATTTTATTTTTTCAATGGAGTCACTTTACTATGCAGATTCAATTGAAGTAGCACTTGAAAAAATATATAAATTGCTAAAATCGGGTGGAGAATTTTTCTGTGGAACAGACTTTTACACAGAGAACAAGGCAACTGCAAGATGGGCAAATGTTATGAAAATACAAATGCATTTACATTCAAAAAAAGAGTGGAAGGAATTTTTTAAAAATGCAGGATTTCAAGTGAAAACAAAACATATCAAAGACTCAAAAAACAAAAAGAAATGGAAAAGAGAATTTGGGACTTTGTTCATAACAGGTAAAAAACATAAAAAGTAAAACTCAAATTCAAGAACGATATATTATTGCTATGTGAGCTGGAGCACGACACGCTGCTACGGCAGAGGAAACTCCTCCCTCCATACAGGAAATGTGATCTGGAGATAGATAATCAGAGATGATTGGCAACGGAACAGAAAAAAATCCAATATGGCGCACAATGATGGCAAAACCTGAGAT
>JADFJY010000008.1 GCA_022565935.1 Nitrososphaerota archaeon | reverse complement strand
CTTCCTTCATCATAAAGTAACGGAATTCTATTGGCGAATCTGTAAACATGTGGTCCACCAGATTTGATTTCACCACCATAAGCAATACCCATTTCAATTATGAAAGGAAATCCAGAATATGCAGATGCTGGACGTTGTACTACAGCACTAAAATCAGGATTAAAGAATTTCTTGATTCCTTTTTCTAGAGGTTCTGCTCCTAATGGTGCAAGACAACTTGAATCTGGAGCCATAAAATCTTCAAAGTTTTGTAGTGCGTTACTGAGATTAACTAGTTCTTGGTTTGTCATTGTACCCACTCGTTTTTCAGGCTTGAATTTTGCAAATTTTGCAAATTTGATTGCAGTAGTAGGACCAATACGTTGAAATCTTTTAGTCAAAAATGTAGTTAGTGGTTCACCTTGAACAGCATGAGTTAGTTGATTGTAATATGGGCTTTCAGGATCCATATCTACTGATTTTGATTGTGAATCACCAAAATCCCAGTAGAATAATTTTTTGTTAGGTACATCAACATCTTCAATTCTAATTTTATTTAGTTTTTCAAAATCCATTTTTAGAAATGACATTAAAGAAATTACTACTCGAGTTTGACGTGGAAGAGATTTCCCCCTTTTTCTTGCTTTTTCCATGATTCCAGTAAAACTAAGATTATTCTTTGACAATCCTAAATCTTTTCTTACTTTTTCAATCACGGCATCATCAATGTTTGGGATTTCAAATAGTGATTCAACTATCATTCTTCTAATTCTTTCAACATCAATACCGTGTGGGTGAGGTCTAATTATTGTTGGAGGTGGAGGAATAACTTTTACAAATCTTGGATGATGAAATCTTTCCCCTTTAGGATCATCAAAAGTAATTGTTGCATATGGAGTAATTAAAGAAGTCTGATAGACATAATCTCGAATTTTTATACCTGCTTTAGAGTAATCACCTTCCAAACAAATGCTTACAGAAAGTCCTTGTTTTGAAATTTCTTTTGTTTGATGTTTTACAATTATAGGTTTGTTTTTTTGAATGTCTAATAATATTTCAAACACATCTTGAATTTTTCCATCTGTAGAACTTTTCACTATTACTGGTTTGTTGGTTGTAATTTGACCATACAAAATTGCCATGGTTGCACCAAGTCCAAACATACCTCTAGCTTGTTTAAGTCCAAATTTTGAGCCATAAAGTATAGTTCCAAATGCAAGGGGCACATATTTTGAATCTATACCAGGACCATTATCCTTAACAGTCAAAATATAGGGTTTAGGATCAGGTTTTTCAGGGTCAACAGCTTTGATTGTTAAATGAACATCTGGAAGAATTCCTTTTTGATCACATGCATCTAATGCATTCTCAACTAATTCCCTGACTGCGGTATAAAGAGAGCGTGTAGGATTACTGAAACCTGCTAAATCACGATTACTGTAAAAGAATTCACTAGGGGATATTTGATTAAATTTTTCTTTAATTGAAGACATCTTAATCTTCCCACAATTTCATTTTTTCATGTTTTGCTTGTCTATTTGCAGCTTCTAATTTACTATACACTGAACCATGCAAACTTCCACTTGAAATAGAGGATATTGCATCAACAGCTTTTCGTAATTTAGTCGAGTCTCCAATAATTGAAACAGTTCTTCCATAAACTGAGATATGAGTACCACTAAGATTTTCCATATTTCGCCTTGCTCTACCACCTTCTCCAATAATTCTCCCTTTTATCCTTTCAACATTTGCGTTAGACTTTCCTGCAAACTCTCTAAGATCTATTACGTGCAATGTATTTTCGCCTTTTAACAAAATGAAAGCATTTTCAGGTGAAAAACCTCTAGCAATTGCTGTAACAATTTCCATTGCTTTGAATGGTGAAATGTTTTCAACATCGCCATGAGATGTTATTAAAACTTCTCCTGTATCACCATCAATGTCCAATAAGACATGACATGATTTTTCAATTTGTAATTTTACATTACCTGATTTACCAATCAAAACAGCTATTCTGTCATTTGGAATACGAATTAGTTTTTCAAAGCTCATTTTACAATGTCCTCAAATAAAATTTTTGAATCTTCAACAGAAATTCCTCTTTTATTGAAGAATCTATTAATGTTATAAATATCTCTTTTAAGAAATTCTAGAGCATTAGGATGTCTAAGATCAACTGCAGAACCTAAATCAAAAACTACTAAACCGTTTTCTGTTTTGAAAATATTGTATTCTGAATAATCACAATGAACTAGTTTTGCTTTATGATATAGATCTTTGATAATTGAGATTGCTTGTTTATAGTCATCTTCATCTACCTCTGAATATAACAAAGACTTTTCTGGAGTGCCATTTTGACCTACAAAATCCATTACAAGCACATTATTTGTTATATATAGTGGTTGAGGAACAGAAATTCCTGCATCATAACACTGAGATAAGTTACGAAATTCTTTTCTTGCCCACAAATAAACTAGATTCTTTGTACCTTTTTTTATACGTGTGAATCTAGGATCACCAAGAATATAGGGTTCACGTTTTTTAAAATTTGAAGTAGACACTAAATAAATTTTCAAAGCAACACTAACATCATGTTCATCAACACCCCAAAAAACAACTGATTCCTTTCCAGCACTTATAGAACCATTCACATATGCAATGATATGATCCTTGATCATTTTATAAAGAGTCATAACAGTCGGTTTGTCTAAAACTTCATTGATTACTTTGCCTTTTTTAAAACCATCTTCCAAATGTTTACGTTTAGATTTTGATGCTAGTTTATTATCAATTTCAAATTCTAACTTTCTACTAATAGTATCATCATCAATATCATCAGACATTAAAGATTTTTACTCCTACTAGATAAAATGGATTTCTTTTATAATCCAAAATAAAAACACAGCACATTCTATACTTTAAAGATAATTAGAAAAGGAATATCAGAAATTGTTTTAATTCCACTTTCAGAACCAATTCCAAGCTCTATTGACAAAGAAACTGTATTTTTTCCTACCATGTTAATAATTGAAGAATTTTGTAATAATGATTTTGCTTCTTCTATATCAACTAATTTTTCTCCATAATAGCTTTCACTGATTTTCAGGTTTAATTCATCTTGAGAAATTTGTTTCCCTAATAGTTCAATATCACAGATATTGAGCATTAATTTTTTTTGATAATTAGAAACTTTTACAGAGAATTGCATTATGCATATTTACCTTTTAGAGCAGATTTTGCACCACAAGCTTCACAAATTAAAAATGAAATGCGGTTTTCTTTACTAATTCTTGTATCAGGACTTTTGCATGTACGACATTCAAGATAATCTTTCACATAGATTTGAAATAATCTGGTAAAGTCATCAGGAGCACGTCTTCCAACAAACATTGCTTTATCACCTAATCTCTCAGCAGGAACAGCAAATTCTTTTGATAGATATTTTAGAATTTTATCTGGATCTCTTCGTAGAATTTTTGCGAATTCTGAAAAATTACGCAAGAAAGTCTTTTGGCCTTCCCACATTACATCAACTACTGGAAGTTCGAATCTGGTTGTAGATTCTTTTTCGGAATCACCTAGTTTATTCTGAATACGTTTAAGAAGACTTTCATATTCTGCTTTAGTCACAAAAAATAATTCATGTTACTCCCTATATGGGTTTTTGAAAAAGAGAAATCGTGTGGATTGTTATGGGTTATTCTTCAGGCATTTTTCCTATACGGAAAACTTTAGTTCCACATGTAGGACAAGTACCTTTTACGGCTGGGCGTCCATTCTTTAGTGTAGTTTCCTCGGGATTTTTAATGTCCCTTTTTTCTCTGCATTTTACGCAATATGCTGTAACCATTCTAAAATTTGTCAAACTTGGTGGTATTTAGGCAGAGGCTGTGAAAATTATTTAACTATAGACTAGATACACGTAAATTTTTTTAGGTGTGAAAAAACTATAATTATCCAAAATTTTAACAAATGTAAGTATTTTTTGAAAAATTATAGTCAGAATTATATAATTAAAGTTTTTTTTCTAACATTTATTTAACAATTATGATTTTTTGAAAGATTATCAGTTATAAACTCCTTAATTGTAAAGTTACAAAATGGCATCAAAAAAAGGAATTATAATCACAGTCATCATTTTAGCTGTAATCACGGGTGTAAGTTTTATTCCACTGTTAGCATGGATAGTGCCACAAGATAATGTAGCAACATTTGTGATATCAGATTATGAGAATTATCTTGATGGAGTAAAAAAGATCCAAGAAGTTTTACAAGAATCAATTAATATTGAATATCAAAATCTTCACAATGGAGATATTACTCCAGAAGATTACATCAAAATAACTGAAGTAACATCTTCTCAAGTGACTACTCAAATAAGTAAATTTGTTACATCAAAACCACCTGAAGAATGGGTGGATAGTTACATTAGCTATATGGATGCAATGAAAAAATTCAATGAATATATTGTGGAAACCAAAGTTGTGGCAAATTTAATTGAAAAAGAAAGTTCTGAAAAGGAGATAGTAGAAACTATACAAAAAATTGAATCATTAAAAATAGAATACCAAGAATATGTAAAAATCTCTGATGAGTCAAGACCTGACTAGCCTCAAAACCGAATTTTACGAAGAATACTTGATGGAAATCGTTAAAAAGCAATTTTGTGATAATTATTAGAATGTCTCAACGGTCAGGTAAAGTGGAAAATGATGTAAGTGCATCCACTGCTAATAAATTACTCGTAATTTGTATTGATAGAGATAATGATGTAGGAGAAAAAGCAGGAATTGTTACACCAGTGGTTGGTAGAGATGCATGTCTTGAGGCAGCACAAAGATTGGCTTTAGAAGATCCTGAGGATGCAGATTCAAATTCAATTTTTGCTGCAATCAAAACATATGAGGATTTAATCAGTAAAGGATACAAAGTTGAAGTTATTACTGTTGCAGGAGTTAAAAATAGAGGAGTTCAGGCTGATGAAAAAATTCTTGCTGAAACAAGACAGGTTTTAGAAAAGTTTGCTGCAAATGGAGCAGTTATTGTATCTGATGGTGAAGATGATGAAAGTGTTATTCCAGTAATTCAAAATGTTTTGCCAGTTGTCTCTGTACAACGTGTTGTAATGAAGGTAAGTAGAAGTGTAGAGTACTCGTATGCAGTTTTTGGAAAATATCTAAAAATGATTGCTTATGATTCAAGATATTCAAAATTCTTTTTAGGAGTTCCAGGAATTCTGTTATTAATTGGTGGAATTGCAACGATATTTGATTATACTGCAGAAATATTTGCTGTTCTTGTAAGTATTTTGGGTGGTGCATTTTTGATTAGAGCATTTGATATTGATAGAGCATGGGCAAATTGGTCAAAGCCAACTCCGATGGGTTTTATTAGAATTTTTACAATGATTGCAGGAATATTACTAATCCTATCTTCAGTACCAGCTGGAATGAGTGCAGTTGATTCGAAGTTAATTGAAGATAATCCAGAATTAATTACAATGATTACTGATAAAGTAATTGTCGGTCAATTTGTTGCAGGTGCTTTACCAATCTTATGGATAGGAATGGGTGCGATAGTAGCTGGAATATTGTTAAGCAATTGGATTGGTGGTATTCCAAGACAAATAAGTGATATTCTAAGAATTATTGTTTTAGCAGCACTTTATCCTACTATAGCACAATTTACCAACATAATGATTTACGATGAAGAATCACTTACATTAATTCCACCTGTGTTAGGAGGACTAGCTGTAACTTTGATTTCAGCTACAATTCTCTTTAAAAAATACAAAAAACACAAAGATCAAGAGATGGTTTCAGACTAAATATAGTCTTAAATCCATCATAGAAATGAATTTTAGAAAAACACTGATATCATCAATAATGTATTAATCATCAAAAGGTGATAGTATATGAGCAAAATATTAGAAGTGATTTTTCAGTTAACAGGCATATACAAGATCTATGAAAAGAGGCTAGAAAATGAAATTAAAAATGGAGATATTCCAAATCATGTTGCTCTAATTTTGGATGGGAATAGAAGATGGGCTAAAATACATCTAGCCCTACCAAAAACAGGTCATTGGAAAGGAGCTGATGCAGTTGAAAACCTTCTTGACTGGTGTGAAGAATTTGATATCAAAATTGTTACATTATATGCACTTTCAGCAGAGAATTTGGATAGAAAAGATGAGGAATTAGAACAAATCTATGAATTAATTCGTATGAGATTAGAAAAATTATACAATGATCCTAGAATACACAGATGTAAAATGAGAGTCAAAGGTATTGGAAGAATTGAACTACTACCTGATTCTATCAAAGAAGTTTTAAAACGATTAGATGATGCTACAAAAGATTATGACAATCATTTTCTAAATATTGCATTAGCATATGGAGGACAGTATGAGTTAGTAGATGCAGTCAAGAAAATAGGAAAAAAAATTAAAGATGGTTCTTTAAAAATCGATGATATTAACAAAAAAGAAATTGAATCAAATCTTTACACATCACACTTACCACAATCATCTCCAGATATGATTTTACGAACATCAGGAGAAAAGAGATTAAGTGGATTTCTTATGTGGCAAAGTGCTTACAGTGAATTGATCTTTATGGATATTTTTTGGCCAGAGTTTAGAAAAATTGATTTAATGAGAGCAATCAGAATATTTCAAGAAAGGAAAAGAAGGTTAGGAAAATGATAGAAGAAACTTCTGCTGGAATTGTATTATTTAGAAAAGAAGATTCAAAAATTTTATTTTTATTATTACATTATCCTTCTGGGCATTGGGATTTCATAAAAGGAAAGATGGAGAAAGGAGAGTCTACTCGTGAAACTGCAATTAGAGAAACTAAAGAAGAAACTGGAATTACAGACATTACATTTTTAGAAAATTTTGAAGAATGGATTAAATATGATTTTCAATATCAGGGAGAATTAATACACAAGAAAGTTGTATTTTTCTTGGCTGAAACAAAAACTAAAGAAGTTATGATTTCACATGAACATCTTGATTATTCTTGGATGGATTATAATACATCCATTGAAAAAACTACATTTGATAATGCAAAAACGGTATTAACAAGAGCGCAGACACTACTTACCAAGACTCTGCAACTGTAATTTTTCTGCCACACTTACAGGATTTTTTGCATTAAGGATAGTTCTGCCAACAATGAGATAATTAGTTCCAGCAGAAATTACCTCATTTGCATCTCCACCCTGAGTGCCAATACCAGGAGAAAATATGCTCAAGTTTTTTCCTACTTTTTTAGCACAGTATTGAATAATTTTTGGAAAAGTTGCTCCTACCACAATACCGTCAACTTTGGCAGTTAGAGCCCAATTCAAAAATAACTGATATAGTTGTTGTTTTTTTCCCATTTTGACTTCCATATCATATGATAATTTAGCTTCGGGTGCACTCATATGACATAACGTAATGACGCCTTTGTCATGTTTATGAGCATATTTTACAAGATTTTTTAGACTATCAAGACCCATTATGGGATTTGCAATAACTGCATCAAATCCTAAATTCCAAAGATTCTCGGTTGTTATTTGATTAGTATTTCCAATATCATTGAGTTTAATGTCTGCAATTGTTTGCAAACCATATCTATGAGCTGTTTTGTTAATTTTGAGAATTTCTTTGCCACTAAGAGGTAAAAGTAAGTGAAAATTTAGTTTAATTCCACATAGAAAAGGATGTAATTGTTTGATATTTTCAATAGTTTTTGATTCTAAATTTTTAACTGATAGATCATAATCGTTTGCAAGAATTACGTTTCCATGTATTTTTGAGGATTTTAAAAGTCTAGTTCTGAAGGTGACCATAATCAACTAACGGATGTGTATCTTTTAATTTTATTATTTTAACATATGAAAAACCATGTTCAGAAGGATTTTCTACAAAAATGGGTTCAGAACCATTAGTTGATGAAAATTTTATGAAAGGCTTTTGTGGATCACTATCTAAAACTACATGACAAAAGTAAGATGTTCCTTCTTCATTGAAATTCATGAAAACACCAATTAGCCATTTATCACTATATGGAAATAGAAATAGTGGAAAGGGAATTTCCTCAAAACCCCAAGTAAGTTTTGCAAGGCTAGACATATCCTCTAATTCAATTGGTTGATATCTATCAAGAGTTCCGTTGCCGGGTCTCAAAGTTTTTGGAAGAGATTTTATTTTAACTATAGGAGAATAAAGTTTACTTGCATCAGAAGTGGAATCTACAATTTCAGATTTTTCTTTTCCTCCTTTTAATTCATAACAAAGATAATGACCAATATTTTTTAGAGGAGTATAATATATGATTGGTTTTTCCTTAAGAATATCCATTTGTACAGATAAAATTTTTTGTCCATCATAATCATGTAAGAAAGATACACGTGGTGTACGCTCAAGTGCACAAACAAGTCTAGAAAATTCTAAAGTTGAATTTACTTGAATGTAACGTGGTAATTTATCATCTGAAGAAGTTTGTAATTTGTTCACAAAGATTTTCTGTAGATAATCAAATTAAACTTATCCAAAATTTTAGAGCCTAGCCTCTTCTATCTATTACATCATTAATATCTGGACCAGTTCCAATGATTGTTACAGGCGTGTTTAATTTATCTTCAATATTTTTTATGAATGCTTTTGCCTCTTTAGATAGATTATCAAATAAAGTTTCGCCAGCACAATCAGTATAAAGAACATCCAATTTTGTTATAGAGATTTGTGTTGCACCATTAAGCATGATTGCACGCCTAGCTAAATCAAAATCAAAATCAGCTGCGCGTCTCTGACGACCAGTTACAGTACCAAATTCTGACCATCCTTTTTTTTCAGCCTCATCAAGTGATAGTTCGTTCTCAAGAGGACCAGTTCCAACACGTGTGACATATGATTTGAAAACAACAATTACCTCATCAACTTTAGTGGGACCAAGACCAACATCAGCACATATTCCAGATGCAGTAACATCTTTTGAGGTCACAAATGGATATGTTCCATGCCATAAAGAAAGAAAAGTTCCTTGTGTACCCTCAACTAGTACATGCTCATTTGCAGAAAGTGCAGAATTTATTGCCTGAGGTACATCTATGATGAGAGAAGATAAGGAATCAATGTCTTTGGCTAATTTTAAAACTCTCATAGCCCTATCCGCATTAGCAGGACCAGTACCAGAGCCAGTACTTCCAATTTTTTCTTTTAATTCACCCTTAGAATCTCGTGTTAGATGAGTTTCTTCAATAATACCACAGTGTTTATCAATAAACGTGCGTCCTGACACATTAAAATCTTGAATTTCTTTTTTTAAAATATCTGGATTGATAACGACTCCAGGACCAATCATTACTTTAGCATTTTTATTAAGAAACCCACATGGAAGCATTCTAACTTTGTAAACTTTGTCACCATCTCTAATTGTATGACCAGCATTTGGGCCAGCACCACCACGTACAATTATTTTTGGATTATCTTTCATTGCCAAATAGGAGATGATCTTTCCTTTTCCTTCGTCTCCAAAAAATCCGCCAACAACTACAGTTGAAGTCATGCTGTTGAAATTCTATTTCGTTTATTTAAGCTAAAGTATTTGCACATGATTTTATATCCAACAGAAATTCTTTTAGATCATGGTAGGAGAAAATTTTGCTGGGAATATTATAATTAATTTAGCTAGTCTTCCTGACTTTCTAAGAAATCCAATTTTGAAAAAAAGAATGATAGAATTTTTTTCATTGTCTGAATCTGAAAGAAAAGAAATTATAGACAATGCATTAGAAGCAGGCCCAACTATTCCATTTCCTAACTTTGCTAAACTTTTTAAATCATGGCTTAAAATTTTAACAACCCTTTCAGAAGAACAAAGATACGGACTGTTTTCAGCATATATTATTGAAGTATCGCAATCTCCACAAAAATTAATTAATTTTCATTTAGATGGAATTTTAGAAATATTTTTAACATTAGAGAAAAATGAAAAAGAAATTCTTGCTGATACAATTAAAAAAATTATAAATAATCTTGATGAAGTGAAAAAAAGAAAGATATTGATGGTAATACCAGATAATGCTAAAAAACACTTGAAGTTTTAGTCACCTGGTGGTTTTTCAGGATTTCTATTATCTTCATTTGAATAATCTATAATTTCTCCTTCAGCAGATAATACACCTACAAAGATCTTTTCGTGTTTTTTTAATAATTTTCTATGATCTGACATAGACATATCGAGTTTCATTTCATTCATTACCATTATTTGATATTCTTTCCATTCAGCCCAACATTTGTTACAAGTAGGATATTTCTCAGCAACAATACCAAGTTGTTCATTATCAGGAATAGAATTTTTACATTTTGTGCAAGTACGAACCATGAAAAATAACAATAATGAACTCCTTTTATCTTTTATTAAAAATAAAACAATAATAATTAACAAAGATAAAATTCTTCATGAAGATAAAATGCCCAAAATGTAGGGAAAATGCTGAATTGGCAATGGATTTTTCTTTAGTAAAATGTGGTTCTTGTGATTTTGAAATGAGTTATGGAGAATATGTGAAATTTATAGCACACAATGAATCAAAATATTCAGATATTCTTGGAGATTATACAGGGAGTACAGAAGGTCAATCTGCAGGTTCATTAGATGAATGGGATTAACAATATGGTAAAATCATTCATCAGATTAAAATAATTAGTTTAACAAGTTTCTAAACATCATTGGAATTTTTATTAGAAAACATACTCAATCTGGTAGGATTTTTGATAGGACTTGCTATAGGAATTATGGCATTAATTGGATTTAGAAATACAGGCAGTCCAACATTATTTAGATTAACAATTGCATTTTTTTCAATAAGTTTAGGATTTTTTGTAATATGGATGGGATACATGGTAGAAGACTTGATAATAAAATCAGGAAATATAGAGAGATGGATTCAAACTTTAGGAATTGCTATACAAACAGTAGGATACTTTTTCATTGCGTTTTCTCATAGCATAAAATCATTTTTTCCAAAATCAAGATATTTTAGATCAATAGGGATTTTCCCATTATTCTTAGTTTCTTCTGTTCAGTTAGAACATATCTTTAGATCACTTTCGTTCATTTTATTGGCTTATGCTGCCATTGAAACAATGTTATCATACTTTGAAAATAAAAACAAAGGTGCAATTTCAGTTGCTGTTGGATTAGCACTCTTAGCGTTAGGAGAGTTTTTAGGATGGTATTCGTTTGTGTTCCCAGAATCAATCCTTTATTCTGCATCAATGATTATCAAAATTGGAGGATTGATAGCATTATTCATTCCAGTAAGCAAAGTACCTTTAACTCGAATAAAATTTGATGACGGATTAGAATAATTTCAACATAGGCTCAAAATTTGTAGTAATTAAAAATTTGTCAATTTCTTTTATCTTTTTAGTATATTGGAAAATATCATTGCCCTCTCATAGAAATTAGATCAATAGTCTAATAGAGAAAATGGCTGAATATAGAACTCATATGAAAATTATTGGAGATATTCTAGCAACAACTCGAGATGATCAACAAGATGAAAATGGGGCATCAGTAACATATCTAATTAGAAAAGCAAACATATCTCATTCTAGAATTTCAAGAATCTTGAAAACTCTAGTGTCACAAGGACTATTAGAACAAGTAGAAACTAAAGGTTCAAACAAATATAGAATTAGTCAATCAGGTAGAGAATTTCTTCAAGCATATTATACATTTACAAACTTTGCAGATAATTTTGGATTAAGCATCTAGTCTTCATTTTCATCAAATTCATCTAATTCGTCATCAAAAGCATCTTCAAAATCAGTATCCTCAAGATCAGAAGAAGGTTTAGACATATTTACAAGTAAAAACGTATTACTGATAAAAACTTTTTCAAAAGTAAATTATAATTAAACAAAAAAAATAGAATGAATGTTGAAAGTAAATTGTGATAAAGAAGGAATTGAAAAAGCATCCCAAATTATTAATCAAGGAGGGATTGTCGTTTTTCCAACAGACACAGTATATGGAATAGGATGTAATCCATACAATAAAGATTCTGTAAAAAAAATTTATGAGATTAAATCTAGAAATATTTCAAAACCGTTTCCAATTTTAGTTTATTCAAAGGAGATTGCAGAAAGAATTGCTTTTTTTGATGAGTTTACTAAAAAAATTGTAGATAAATTTTGGCCAGGAACACTAACAATAATCCTAAAGTTAACTGATACAAAGCTGAAGAAATCATTGAATATATCTGATAAAATTGCTCTAAGAGTTCCTGATCATAAATGCACTTTAGAATTATTGAGGAAATGCAATTTTCTTGTAGGTACTAGTGCAAATATTTCTGGACATGCGTCATTTACAAATCCTGATGAATGTTTCAATAATATTCAAAAATATGATATTTTTGTTGATGGTGGGATAATTGCCAGTAAAACAGAATCAACCATAATTGAAATAGAAAATGAGAAGATCAAAATTATTCGAGAAGGTTCTTTGAGTTATGAGGAGATTTCAAGATAATGAATTTGATCATTACTTGTGCAAGACATTTTGAACCTGAAACTGAGGAAGAATTAAGAGATATTTTAGAAGAATTGGGGGATCCTGATGCGAAAATTTCAATTACAAAAATGTCAGGAATTTTAACTGCCGAGACAAAGCTAGAACCAATACAGGTTGTAAGAAAAATTAAAGAAATGCTTCTTGATGAACCTTGGAGTATTAGATACTGCCTAAGAATAATTCCAATTCAAAAAGTAATTGAAACAAAAATTGAAGAAATAGAAAAAACAGTTACAGAAATATCAGGACAAATTTCTAATGATGAAACATATAGAATATCTATAGAAAAAAGAAGTTCAGATTTATCTAGTCAAGAAATAATTACAAAAATTGCAAGTAAAATAAAAAATAAAGTTTCACTTGAATTTCCAGATAAAGTAATCTTAATTGAAATTTTAGGTAATAAAACAGGAATTTCCATATTAAAAAAAGCAGATGTGTTAAGTGTTGAAAAAACTAAACGTAGTATTTCAGAGTAAAATTGCTGCCTTTTCTATCAAAATATCCTCCAAAGGATTAGATGAATAAACTGAATCAAGTATCTTTTTTGTAATTTTAAAATATTTTTTGAGAAATAAATCATTATTTTTTGAAAATAAATTTACTAATAATGGTAATAATTCTTTGTACAATAAATTTAGTAGTTTTTTATTTCCAACTGCAATTAAAATAAAATTAGTTTTTGGTTTTATTCCTACATGTGTAATTGCATTAGAAATTTGGTTAGTTAATGCAAAACGCATCAACATATCAGTTTCAAGTTTATTTGAAAGCAAAATGTTATTTTTTTCAGATTCTAAAGATAAAGTTATTATTTTTTTTAAATGATAATTATTCACGATAAAATTACTTGATATTGCCTGAAGTTGAATTTTTGGATATTTTTTTCTTATTTTATCAAGGAAATTTACATTAATTGTTTTTTGACCTATGATTTCAATAACTTGAATTTGTTTTTTTAAGACTTGAAAAGTTAATTTTTTGGAAGAGCCACCATGAATTACAGGTATAATGCTCACAAGATCATTGTTTTTTATCATAGTAGATGGACCTTCCATGGCAGAAGAATCAGTTCCATTTATTGCAATTAAGATGTTTTTAGTATCTAGTTCAGGAGTGTTGTCAGGTTTTAATTCTAATAATAAATCCATTAGTTCTTGAATAGATATATCAGATTTATCAATCTGTAATTGTTCTGTTAAAAAAGATCTTTTTGCTCCACCAATAAATTTTACAGTAATCATATAATCTAATTCAAAATCTGGAAAATTAATGTTTTATTGATTATACAGGTTTTTCTTCTACAGTTTCAGGTTTTTCTTCTACAGTTTCAGGTTTTTCTGTAACGGTCTCAGTCAAAGTTTCTTCAGACACAGTAGATGATTCAGAGATTTCTGGTTGAACTTCTTTCTCAGTTATTTTTTCTGATTGTGATGAAGTAATTCGTTCTTGTTTGACTTTTTCTTCACGATTTTCTCTTTTGATTAATCTAGTAATATAACCTGTAATTTTATTTTTAAGACTTTTAGAACGTATGATAGAAATTTGATCTAAAGCTTTTTTGTTATCGACAAAATCTTCGCCAAACATTGATTTATGTTCCTCTAGAACTTCATAAGAGATACGCTTTATTCTATCCACTCCACGTCTAATGAATGGGGTATTTTATACCTATATTCCAAGAAATGATTTTGTGTTATTTTCTAGAAGAGATGCCATTTCATCAAACGTTTTTCCTAGAATTTTTGAAGCACAAAATATTACACTAGGAATAAAGCTAATTTGTGCAGATTTCATTTCAAAACATCTAGAAAATCTTACAGGACCATCAGTTTCGACAAGAATTTTTGATTCATCTGTTTTAGACAATAAAGTCTGCTTATCATTTGCATAAACCATTACTGGTCCATATGACACAAAAAAGTCCATGTCCATAGCTTTTTGAAGTTGTTTTTTATTTCCATCAAACCAATGAAGTAAAGCATGTTTAGTGTTATAGGACGTCATTATTTGTAAAACATTATCAATACTTTTTCGTGAATGAATAGAAACAGGTTTGTTAAATTTTTCTGCAATTGACAATAATGTTTCAAATACATGTATTTGTCTTTTGGAATCTCTGTCACTGTTTGCAAAAGTTGGATCTAATCCTATTTCTCCTATTCCAGAAAGATTTTGATGATTCTCTTGGATCATATTCGTCATTTGTTCAAGTTCATCATTTGCACATTCAGGGTGAATTCCAATGAAAGGTAAAACTAGATTGTTTTTTGTTGCTAGTTTTAAAGTTTGTAAAGAATTTTCATTATTCATTGAAACACAGCATGCTTTAATTTTTAGATATTCCATTCCCTTGAAAATGAATTGCATATCAGAAGAATATGCAGAATCAGACAAGTGTATATGAGAATCAAAATACCATGTCATTTCTTTATCAATTCTTAAAATAGTCTGTATAAATCGATTCCTTTGTGATATTTTTTCATTCATTATCTTTTTTCAGAAAAAATCAAAATAAAATTTATGAAATCATCAGAATTAGGATTATCTGCAATGTATAGAATTTTGAAGAAAGCAGGAGCTGAGAGAGTTAGTGACGAATCAGCGAATGAATTAAGAAGAGTGATTGAAGAACTAGCTGATGGTATTGCAAAAAGTGCTGTGGATATGGCTTCTCATGCAGGAAGAAAAACAATAAAAGGTGAAGATGTAAAGTTGGCTTCAAAACCATTTAGCAAATTTTAATCTGAAGAGTTTAATTATTCATTTTGTGTTTTTGAGAATGGTACTCTGGCAGAACGGTTATGCGTGGGCCTGCAAAGCCTATACAAGGGGGTTCGACTCCCTCGGGTACCTTTATTCAACAATTACTTGTCCTTTCATCCAAGGATGAAGAGTACAAAAATAATCATATGTGCCTTTTTCATCAAAAGTAAGAGTATAGGATTCAAATGGATCTAAATGTCCACTATCAAAAAGATCAGTAGGTGCATCGTAAAAACCAGAAGTTATAGTATGAAAGGCTGAATCTTCATTTATCCATGTTACCTGTTTTCCTTTTTCAATTACAATCAAAGATGGAATGTAACATCTGTCATTTTCATCACATCCTGGACGAGAGACTTTTGTAGGCATTATCACATCGCCTTTAATAATAAAGTCTGTTTCTTCAACATTTTCTTCAATAGAGTTAGAAAATGATAAAGCGATAATTACAAGAATTACTACTCCAATTACACCTATTACAGTTATTTGTTTCAGCAAATCATATCACATCCAGAACAGAGTTATTACATAATTACCAAGTTCTCTAAATATATAACATATTAGAAAAATAGATTGTCTCAAAATGGAAATGGATTATTGGAATACATACCAGGTTCACATACACTACTAGCACAAAAAAATTCCAGTTTTCCTTTAGAAGGATTTGCAGAAAATGTCCAGGGAAGTATTCGAGAATATGCTGAAAATTCTAAAAGTGACGTTGAGAAAGGATATAAATTTCTACAATGGGTGTTAACAAGAGTTTTTGAGGCTACAGAAGATGATGCAGCAGATGCAATTGTTGACGGTTCAAACGATCTTGGAATTGATGCCTATCTTCCAGTAGATTTTTCAGACAATACAATCAGATTATTCCAATCAAAATATGGCACATCACATTCACTAGAAGCAATTACCAAATTCAAGGAAGACGTAAAACGATTACTTACAAAAGATGTTACAAAAATGAGACCTGAACTAGCTCAACTTGTTACAAAAATTAAAGAAAAAAATCTTAAGATAAAATGTTGTTATGTTACAGATCAGAAAGTAGAATATGAGGATGAATTTGTTGAGATTATAGATGGAAAGAAAATAATTCAAAAATTATGGGACAGAATTAAAAAACCTGCAGCAGGTAAAAAGTCCTCAATTAAACTAGAAAGAATGCTCAAACATGATAACACCATACTAGGAATTTTGAAGCTGTGGGAACTTACAGAGTTTGTAAATAAGAATAAAGATTATGTTTTTGAATCAAACATTAGACAATGGATGCAATTCAAGACTACGGTTAACAAAGGATTACGTGATACATTACAAAGCAATCCAGGTAAATTCTTCTATTATAATAATGGAATTACTATTGTAGTTAGTGACTTTGTAGAGTTAGGAAATAATTTGATTGAGCTTCATGCTCCACAAATTGTCAATGGGGCACAGACATCAAATTCTATTCTTGATCATTCAAAGAGAACAAAAAATATGGAAGGTTCCATAACAATTACAATAATCAAAGCAGATGATGAACAAGAACAAAATAACATTACAAAGTACAGAAATTCTCAAAATTCAGTAAGAGGAAAAGATCTGGTTTCACTGATGGATTTTCATAAATCGATTAAATCACAATTAAAAAATTGTGGCTACTTTTATGAAATTCAAGCAGGCTCTTTTGATACAAAATCAAAATCTAAACAATGTGAATATGAAGGAGATGTAACATATAACAACTATCTTCCAGATAACCATAAAAAAGTCATTGTTGCTAAAGATGCAATTCAGTCGCTAGTTGCAGGAATTGAACAAAGACCAACTGAAGCGTACAGCTCACCAGCACAATTTCTTCCAAGAGGAAGAAAATATGATGATATCTTCAATGAGAATCTAAAAGATGATTATAGAATTTTGTTATATCCTTATCTTGTCAAAGAATATGCAAAAAAATCATTAAAGTATGGAAAACAAGGAGGTCACAAAACAAAAAGATATGCAACATTATTTTTTGTTGCAGTCTACTTTAGAATACTCCACAAAAAAATCCTTGAATCAAAAGATGATTTTAAGGTAGATGTAAGAAAATTAGAGCCTATTTTTCGTAGTTTCAAACTTAATTCTAGAATTTTAAAATTAACAGATGTAATTGTGACAAAATTTCTTGAGGATACTGTAGTAGATGATGAAATTGAATTAGCCAATACAAAACATAATTTCTTCTCACAACATGTTTGGAATAGCACAATGCTTCGTGTAATTGATAAAAAAATTAGACACGAAGAAGATGAAATTCTGGTATTAAAAAAACTAACAAACAGTTTATTTTAAATTCAAAAGGTAGCAGTCCAACCAAGTAAAAGTCTTGCAGGAGGTTTACATTAGTCAGAAAACTACCTAAATTTAATACAAATAAGGTGATATTTAACATAATTTTTCAAGTATTGTTAATTCCAGAATGTTTTTTATATAGATTAAAAAGAGAAAAAATGCTTTGGGAACAAAAAACAAATGTGTAATTTGTAGTGAAAAAATCGAATTTCATTACAAGTCTATGTATGAATGGAAGATAGAGGGTTCGTTGTGTGGAAAATGTTATTCAAAAAAACTTAGTGATCACTATCCTGGAGAACATGTAAGAGTAAACAAGCATTTAGATTAGTTTTATCCTGATTTTGAATATTTATTTTTATTAAGACAATTCCATGCAAGAGGATCATCTTTTACATCTTTTTCTTCTAAATATAGAATGTCAGTAATTGTTTTTTTTCTTTTTAGCAAGTTCACTTGAAAACTAGCAAATTTTTTGCAATCACAACTGTTGTATAGACATACATCATTATCACCCTCATCGTGATCTCTAGCTTCATGACTACAATTGCATAAAGCACTCTTTTTTACATCACTAAGTGTTTTTTTTGCATATACACCTAATCTAAGATATGCCTCTCCTCCATGACCTTTCTTAAATCGCTCATAATTTTCAGATTTATGTAACACTTTGAAAAAAGACAGATTGGTATCGGGTTTTTGGGAATCTGAACCCAAAATAAACCAGTATTTATCACCAATTTCTACAAATCGGATTTTGATTGATGGATCTACCCACCAATTAATAGTATCATGCCAAAGAGATGCTGATTGTTTTCTGTCAGTTAGTAAAGGAACAACATTCATTCTAAGGTCATAGTATCTGTATGCAACACCAATAAAGTCATCAAACCAAGTTATAGAAGAATGAGTAGACATTGCAGAAAAATCATGTTAGAGCATATTTATCTGATCTGAATGAACGGTAATACTATTATATCTTAGTTTTATTCTTAAGCTCATATGGCTTCCTATAGAACTAGTATGCAGATTGTTGCAGATCTGTTGACTGTTACTCAACAATCAGGGCAGGAAGGTATCAAAACAACATCTCTTCTAACAAAGGCTAATTTATCACATTCAAGATTATCTAAATTCTTAGAGAATTTGACCGGTGCTGGTCTAATTAATAGAATTGAATTTGATGGTAAGAATACTTTTGTAATTACTGGAAAAGGTAGACAATATTTGGATTCTTATATAAAATTCGCAGGTATTGCAGAATCATTTGGATTAGAACTTTAAAATCTATTTTCTAGCTCTTCTCTTTGCATTTGCTTTTTGTCGTTCTTTTCTTTCTTTGTAAGAACTGTAAAGAATAATAATTGCTATTCCTGCTATTGCAGCATAAAACAGTGGGATGAGAGGTGGATCTCTCAAGTCTCCTGTAGCTGGTTCAACAAATGCTATAGGAATAGTTACTATCATAAAGATTAAGATTACTAAAAGATACTTGTCCACAAATTGTGTGGTTTACAAAACCATATATCTTTTTGATTTTACAAGTGGATAATAGAAAAATTATGGTAAAAATGCTTGAAATGTTGGGATTAGTTCTTGTAGCAATAATGACATTGGGTTTTGTTGGTGTATTTGAACCAAACATTAGAAGTGGGACATCATATTTATTTTGGGGATGTGCAGGTGCTGCACTTATGATAATAATTTATAGAAAAATGAAAAGAAAGAAAGAAGAGAAAGAAAGTTAGAGATATTTTAGAATTTGCGATGAAATGGTCAATCATGGATCAATCGACAGATCTATAAAGGATAATTCTACGTATAGTATGAGGGGAGCATGGTAGAACAGACTAAACAGTGGTGGAAAGGATTAGGAAAAGAATTAGAAACAGATATTGAAACATTCATTGAATAACTGTCTAAGAGTTTTCTAAATAATTTTAAAAATTTTACAAGAAAAGCCTCGGACGGGGTACGAACCCGCGACCTAACGCTTACGAGGCGTTCGCTCTACCAGGCTGAGCTACCAAGGCACGTTTGGATAAATCCATCAGAGTTAATAAAAAGTCTTTCCGAGTTTGAATAATTGAAGAAAACAATTTCTGGGATTCGAGGAATATTTGGAGAAGATCTTAACCTAAAAGATGTATTAGAATTTTGTAATAATTTTTCATCTTTGATTAAATCACAAAAATGTGTTATTGGAAAAGATACAAGACCTTCAGGTTCCATGATGAAAGATACTGCAAGTGCTGCATTAATGAAAAATGGAATTGATGTATTCAATTTAGAGACAGTTCCAACTCCTGTTGTTTTTAGAGAAGCAAGAAAATTTGGTGCCGGATTAGTAATTTCTTCATCGCATAATCCAATTAAATGGAATGGTATGAAATTCATTATTGAAGGTAGAGGCATTAATGAAGAAGAATTACCACAAATAATTGAACACCAAGAAATTTTAAAATCAAAAATTGGAACTGAACAAGATATTTCATCATCATACATTGATGATGCAGCAAAAATTATTGGAAATATCGAAAATCAGCCAGAAGTAGTTGTAGATATTGGGGGTGGTGCAGCAAAAGGATTTGCACCAGATTTGTTAAAAAAGATAGGATGTAAAGTCAAAGTACTAAATGAAGAACTTTCAGGATGCTCAAGAGGTCCTGATCCTACATCTGACGAATTATCTGAATTAATTTCAGTAACCAACAAAAAAGAAATTGGGTTTGCATTTGATTTAGATGCTGATCACCTACCGATTATAAGCAAAGCTGCAATCCATTTATGAACGACTTTAGCTGTAACTCCGTTAACTTATATTTCTCCAACCGTTTTATATTTGGCCATTTGAAAAAGAAATCATCCTCTCCCATATAAGGAAGTCTCGCTCGCATGCCCTTCCGCGGCTTCCCTGTTTTCAGGTATGCTGTATTAGCTGTGAACCCTATCGATATTATTTCCGCTTGAGTACTGTTGATCAACTGCAATAAAGTATTCGCTTGCAAAGCGCAAACAAAATTTGTTTTACAAGGTATCCGTATACCCAATAAATCATTGTAAGCTGTCATCGTTGATCCTGAAAAACAGAAGTGAGAAAGTATCGGAATAAAGTCACGTTGATCGATTGCAATCTTCGCAACATCCAACATATCCTTAAACTTCTCGCGATTAAAGTCCATGCAACATTCTCCTTTTTGTTGGCTTCAGAGCTAACAATGCCCTGTCAATTAGATTCTTATAAAAGTAGGATCCCAGATAATATCGATCAACATCAGGATCGAGTGGTCTGGATGCAATGCTAATAATCCGTTTGAAGTTTGC
The DNA here is from genome assembly GCA_022565935.1 of Nitrososphaerota archaeon. Lineage (GTDB taxonomy): Archaea > Thermoproteota > Nitrososphaeria > Nitrososphaerales > Nitrosopumilaceae > Nitrosopumilus. Next base: position 449 of record JADFJY010000008.1, on the reverse strand, counting down.
AACAGATAACAACAGCACTCCATGTCCTGCCATATATATGTTTGCGCCCCCCGTAAAATCAAACTTCTCTTCGTAATACTTTTTCAATCTCTCCCCAACCAACAAAGTATGTCCAATATTACATGCATCCCGTTCTGCATAATCTTTCAAAGCACCTATCTTCATTTGAAAATTCTTTTCCAGGTACTCCTCCATCCGTTGTACATGCAAAGCGGATTGTTTACTAATATGCACTTTTGAATGAACTGCTCGATCAGTAAAACGCCACGCAATTGGGTTTGCCAACCAGTCGTACTTACCATCCTTCCCATATCGCGGGAAACGTACCCAACCATTTCGTGATAGCGAGACCCACGTGCTGCTGTCGCAACTGTACCAAGGATATCGCTTCATCAACTGTGTCGATGTCATTGCAAAGCCATGCCCCTTACATTTCGGCCTGCCTTTAC
>JADFJY010000069.1 GCA_022565935.1 Nitrososphaerota archaeon | reverse complement strand
AACGCCAGTAAACATTATCACTGAAAAAACTATACTTAGAAGTTGTTTACTTTTCATTATAAAACATCAATTATTTTGAATATAAAGAATATCGGATCATTCTATAGAATCTTTTATTACAAATGAGATATTTTTGGACTAATTTCACGCCTGATAGGCGTAAAGTATGTGTAATTTGAGATTTATTCAAAAGACTAGCTGAATTTTTTAGTTTTGTTCATTTTTATTTTTAGAAAACATAAGTAATTTCTTACTATTCTAAATCAAATGGCAAACGTGATGATTGCCGATGATTCAGAACAAGTAAGACTCACCTTAAGGGATATGATAGAGGCAGGAAAACACAAGGTAGTAGCAGAAGCAGTAGATGGATTTGACACACTAGAAAAATTTGAGTCTGCAAAACCTGATGTGCTATTTCTTGATGTAGCAATGCCCAAAAAAGATGGCATGGAAACTTTGATTGAGCTTATGAAAAGTAATCCAAAGCCCAAAGTTATCATGGTTACTGCACATGATGATATGGATCTAATACAAAATTGTATCAGTGTAGGTGCCTTGGCATACATTACAAAACCGTTTGACACTGATGATATTTTAAATGCAATCTCTTTTGCATTTGAAGAAAAATAATAAATTTCAAATTAAGGTAAGGATGAACTAGAGAGTCCTATGGCCTCACCAAAGTAATATCCAGCCAAAATTGTTACAGCAGACCAAACACAGGAACCTGCAAATGTATACATTACAAATTTAGGAATTTTCATTTTTAGTAATCCAGCTGGAATTGAGATCATCTCCCTCATTACTGGAATCATTCGTCCCAAGAATACTGCCTTGTCTCCATACTTTTCAAACCAAATCTCAACTCGTTCTAATTTTTTTTCTGATACCTTGACATATTTTAGATAACGAAGTAAAACCACTCGCCCAAGTTTTAATGCAATAAAATAGATTGCTGATGTTCCAATGGTAGCACCAATTGCACCAAGAATTATCATAGGAATTACACCAATTAATGGAATTCCTTGTTGTGATGCCAAGAATCCTGCGGTTGGAAATATTGCAAGGGTAGGAATTGGTGGAATTATTGTCTCAATTAAAGCTGCTAGAAATATTCCCTCATAGAGATGATTCCCTAGAAATTCTGTAACCCATACCAAAAACGAATCAAAGGGTTCCATTTGCTTCTGAAAATAAGATCCTACTAAATTACTTTACGAGTAGAAACTCATACTGATTAGTCATATTTTGTATCTAATAATTTTTGGTAATCCACCTAAATTAATAATTAGAAAGATTTCAAAATGAATAATTGAGTTACAAGTTTTTAGATCATGCAACTGATGCTATAATTGAAGTTACAGCAAAAGATCTCAAAGAAGCTTTTTCAGTTACAGCTGATGCTGTGATTAATCTAACACTTGACCAAGACAAAGTAGAGGAAAAAGATCAAAAAGAGTTTTCAGCAAATGGAAAAGACCTCAGATATCTTCTATTTAGCTGGATTGAAGAGATAACATTTGTTCTAATTACTCAAGGATTTGCAATAAAGAGAATAGAATTTGATATTGATGAAAAAGAAGGCTACAAAATCATTGCCAAAGCATACGGTGAGCCTCTTGATTTACACAGACACAATTTCAAAGTAGAGATAAAGGCACCTACATTTTACGAAATGGAGATTAGGCAGGATGAAGGTGTTTACATGAAATTTTTGGTTGACTTGTAAAGAATTCTTTGCAAATAGATAGAAGAAATTATACGCGTTTTTTAAAAGTCTACAAAATAAATCAATATTATGCGCAGCAGACTAGCAGGATTTGCAGTATTTTCATTATTTGTACTAATGATGGTTCCAGCCTATGCAAGTGTTACATCATTGTCACTTGAAAAGAGCTTTTACACCACAGATGAAAAGTTCGGCTTCATTGGAACCTTAAATGAAACAGATTCAGTCTTTGTCATTATTCGTAATGCTGGTGGAGCATTCAAAGGAATGTTATCTGATCCTCTATCGACTGATGAATTCAATGTAATTCCAAGACCAGTTTCAGATTTCTTCAAATTTAAAGGAATTTATGACGCAACTGCATTTACGGGTCAAGAAAAAGAAGAAAATGGTTTTACAATAAAACTAGAATTTGACGGAGAGAAACTATTTGAGGTTCAGGATTTCGTATTACAACTAAAAACAATTATAGATAAAACAATAGAAGTAGAAAAAACAATTTCATTTACTGCTAGTCTTACTGATAGTTCAATTGATGATGCAGTTTTTAGTTTGAACAGTGCAGCAATCAATGAAGGAGCCACAATAGATCCAAGTTCTGGAAAATTTGTTTGGACTCCAGCACCAAAACATGGAAATATTATACCTGTACAATATCTTTTTGATATTATTGTAACAAAGGGAGCTCAAGAAGATATAGAAAAATTTAAGATTACTGTACAGCAAGCATATGATGAGCCAGAAAAAGAACCTGAACCAGAACCAACAACATCAGAACCTAAAGAATTAGGAATTGCACCATTTGTAGATGAATCAAAGGATCCTCAGAGTTATGTTGATAGGTACAATACAGAAGCAAGCTACAAAAAATGGTTTGATGATAATTATTCAGAATATTCTTCAATTTATGAAGCTGTAGGACTAGAGAAACAATTAGAAATTCCAGCACCATTTGTAGATGAATCAAAGGATCCTCAGAGTTATGTTGATAGATACAACTCAGAGGCTAGCTACAAAAAGTGGTTTGATGATAATTATTCAGAATATTCTTCAATTTATGAGGCTGTAGGATTAGATGAGCCAAAAGAATTAGCACCATTTGTTGATCCAAATCTAGATCCTCAATACTATATTGATAGATACAACAATGAAATTATATACAAAGATTGGTTTGATAAAACATATCCAGATATTACAATTTACAAAGCAGTAGGACTAGACGAGCCAGTAATTGAAGAACCAGAGTTTGGTGAATGTGGTAAAGGAACAAAACTAATTGATGGTAAATGTACAATTGTTGCAACAAAAAGTGAAGGTGGAGGGTGTCTAATTGCAACTGCAGCATATGGTTCTGAGATGGCACCACAAGTTCAATTGCTTAGAGAGATTCGTGACAACCAATTAATGAAAACTGACTCTGGTGTATCATTTATGACAGGATTCAATCAATTCTACTATTCATTTTCACCATACATTGCTGATATGCAAAGAGAAAACCCAGTGTTCCAAGAAGTAGTAAAGATTGGAATAACTCCACTATTATCATCACTATCAATAATGTCATATGCTGAATCTGAATCACAAGTAATAGGATATGGTATTGGTGTTATTTTGATGAACATTGGAATGTACTTTGCAGCACCAGTGATGTTGTTTTACGGAATCAGAAAAGTTCGACGAGTTAGGTTTTAATCACAATACTTTTTCATTATTACTATGGGAAAACTAGGTAGGAATCTTAGAATTTGCGGTGAATGTGGTGTTGCATATACTTCTGTTAGCTTTACAAAATACATTGATCGGTGTCCCATATGCAAATCAAGAAGATTTGAGGCAATTCCAACAGAATCAGATGAAAAATAATTGTTGAACATAGATTTTTTAGTAGAACTAATTTTTGAGATATAATGTCTGATGACCCAGAAATTGAGAAAATTAAGCAAAGACAGTTAGAAAATTTGCTCAAACAGCAAAATCAGCCCAAAATTGAGCCTGGAATCACAGATTTGAATGACTCTAATTTTGATCAAATAATATCAGCTGAGAATCCAACATTAGTTGATTTTTGGGCAGAGTGGTGTGGACCATGCAAGACAATGCATCCAGTTTTTGAGAGTTTATCAAAAACTTATTCAAAAATAAAATTTGCTAGAGTTAATGTTGATAACAGTCAAAACATTGCAACGAGATTTGCAGTTCAATCAATTCCTACATTTATCATGTTCAAGTCAGGACAGATTGTAGATAAAATGATGGGATCTGTTGGCGCACCTGGAATTCATATGATTTGTAAAAAGTATTCAAACTAGTAAGCGTATACTGATTCTTTTTCTCGTTGAATTCTAACTATTTCATTTAGAATTTTTTGTTCTTCAGGATTTAGTTTATGCATGAATCTGTTAAGCAATTGTTTTGCTTCATGTGATGGTGGAAATGTATAGTATACTTCTTCTTCAAAGATTTGCCTACCAATAGTAACATCTCTAACAGAGCAAGCAACCTCATCTCCTGTTTTTGCAGAAGTAACTGTTTTTTTATCTAATTGAAGTTGGTGAATATTTCCAACCTTTTTTCCTTTCATGTTCATAAATGGAATTTTTTGTTTTAGTGTTCCCACATCTATGCGAATTCCAAAAACAGCAGGATCATTATTTCTAAAAACCATTCCTTTGAGGAAAGTAAATTTTGAGATTGGAACTAATTCTGAAAATATTGCGTCTTCTTCATTTGCACTATCTTCTTCAACCCATGCATTGTAATTATCAATTAAACTATAGATTACTTTATCCTCAAACACTTTGATACGACTGTCTTCTGATTCATTTTTTGCATCAGGTAGAACCCTTACATTAAATGACAAAACAACTCCTAGATGTCTATCTTTTTCTTTAATTGCTTTTGCTTCTATGACATCTCGTCGAGTAACAGGACCAATGTCGGCTTTGGCAATAGGTACTTGGGATCGTCTAAGCATCTCAATAATGGCCTCAAGTGAGCCTATAGTATCACATTTGAGAATAATCCCATTAGTTTCAGTATCAATAAACATGGATTTCATCTCAGATTCGATGAGTTTGGTGAATTTTTCTATCTCTTCTTTATTTGATGCAACATAAAGAGTACTTCCTGGAAGAACTCCATCAAGATCAGGTGATGCAATTTTTAGTCCTGCAGCAGCGTCTACTTGTGTAACTGGTTTGAATTTATCTCTAGGATCTCGCATCTCATCAAGAGGTTTTGGTAAAAGTAATGCTTTTGGTTTTATAACTACAACAGAATCTCTTTTAGCTACAACAATGCTGTTTTCTTTTTTGATTGTTCCATCAATAAGAATAATATTTGCTGTATGTCCTAATCCTACCTCATCTTTTACCTCCAAGACAATACCACGCGGATCTTTCTCTTCTTTGCTGAGTCTTTTTTGAAGATACTGTTGGGTCAATCCTATCAATACACTAAGTAATTCAGGAATTCCAACTCCAGATCGTGCAGAAATTGGAACTATTGCTATCTCGGATTTGAAATCCTTAACACGATAAAATGCTTCTGATTTATATCCCAAAATAGAAAGAGTTCCTACTACATCATAGATCTTTTGATCAAGATCAGCTTGGATTGATGCATCTTGTTCTTTTAAAACCTTTGAGATAAATAAAGAATCAGATTTGCGCCATCCAGAAATTTGATCACATTTGTTTAGTGCTACAACAAATGGAACTTTTCTGTTCTGTAGAATCTTCAAACTTTCATTTGTTTGTGGTTGAAATCCACGATTAACATCAACGACAAGAATTGCAATATCAGCTGCTGAACCTCCTCTAGAGCGAAGGTTTGTAAAAATTTCGTGTCCTGGAGTATCAATAACTAAAATTCCTGGGACTTGATTTTCTGATTCTTCAAGTTTTTTGTATAATATTCCACATGTTTTTTTTATGGTTTCAATTGGAAGAAAGCTTGCACCAATGTGTTGTGTAATTCCACCAGCTTCTCTACCTTGTACACCTGTACCACGAATTTTATCTAAGAGAGATGTTTTACCAGAGTCTACATGACCAAGAACTACCACTATAGGCTGACGAATTTGCAAACCAGATCACTCAAATGCTACCCTCGATTCGTGATCAAAACTTTCCTGTGAATCTGATGCGTGGATAATATTTTCGCTAAATCCTAATCCAAAGTCTCCCATGATAGAACCAGGTTCTGCTTCAAATGATTTAGTTGATCCAACCATA
>JADFJY010000007.1 GCA_022565935.1 Nitrososphaerota archaeon | reverse complement strand
TTAGAAAAAAAGGAATTCGATTAAAGTCACTTGGACTAAAAGATTCATCTGCAATAACGGAGCAATTTGTTTGCTCTGGAAATAAAGGAAAAGCAATTGAAAATTTTTCAACTGAAAAGTATTCTCTTGAAAAAATAGGCTTTGTAAAAAAACCATTATCAAAAAAAGACATGGTTTCTAATCATTTCAAAATTAAAATCTCTAATTGTTCTAATGGGTTGTCTTCATTTACAGAATATGACAAAATTCTGAATTTTTATGGTTATCAGCGCTTTGGCTCAAAAAGACCTGTAACTCACCTTATTGGAAAGGCAATTTTGCAGAGAGATTTCAAAAAAGCAGTTAAACTAATTTTGTCTTTTACATCCCCTTATGACTCTAAAGAAAACACTGAGATTCGTGAAAAACTCTCTGATGATCAAAACTATGAAAAATATCTTGATCAGGTTCCATATCAAATGGATATTGAAAGAGTTGTTCTAAAAGAAATGATAGCGCACGGTGATGCACTTCGTGCAATCCGTTCCATTCAGATATCTTTGCGAAGATTTTACATTCAAGCTTACCAGTCTTTTCTCTTTAATCAGTCTCTAAGTTCAGCTTTGTCTTTTGGTGAAGATCTATTTGAAGCACAATCAGGCGATGTTTGTTTTGATCTTCATGGAATTATTGGGAAATATGTGAAAGGACTAGATCAACATCTTGCATTACCTTTTGTTGGATATTCATATTATAAAAAAACTAGATTTGATTATCAAATCTCCAAAATACTAGACCAAGAAGAGATTGCCCCCAAAGACTTTTTCATTAAAGAGATGCAAGAAGTAAGTAGTGAGGGTGGCTTTAGACAAGCTACGATTCATTGTTCTGATTTTTCATCACATGATAATATAGTGGAGGTTTCATTGTCTAGAGGTTCTTTTGCAACGATCTTGTTGAGAGAAATAATGAAACCAAAAGATCCAATAATTGCCGGTTTTTGAGATCTTTTTTTATTAAATGATTCTTTAGATGTCTTTAAGTTAGCGTATTTTTTAGCAAAATTGATTGAGATGGATAGAGCATACATGCTAATTAGTTGTGAAATTGGAGAAGAACAATTACTTTATTCTCAATTAAAGAAAATCCCTGAAGTCAAAAGTTGTTTGATAACTTATGGTAGTTATGATGTTGTTGCAGAATTTGTTACAGACACTCCTTCCCAAATGAATGAAATAATTACATCAAAAATTAGAAAACTACAAAAAATTAAAAGTACTATTACTCTTCGTGTTACAAACTAGTTTCTTTTAATAATTTTAATTCCAATTCCTGATCCAATTATTATGATTCCTACTATTGAAATTTCAATGCCATAAGTGACCCAGTCTGGATTGGAATACATGAATGATGATTGTGGTCCTATTACTGAATGTCCTTGAAGATGAAAAATAATGCCAAAAATCAACACAATGGCGCCAATTATGACTAGTGACTTTACTGCCTTCATGATGAATGTATTTGATTTCTGTTAAAAAGGGTAAACAGAATTGATAATTTGACCAAATGATTTTTTGATTTAGCCTTTAATGATTTTCTAAAGACTTCATAAAATGTACAATTGGAATAGTGTGTCCGAGTCCAATAGTCACAAATATCTGGGAATGATATTATTTGGCTCATCAGCCTCACTTGCAATTATTGTTTTTCTAATTTTTTTCCCTCAAATAGATTCTATAAATAACGAATCTCCAATTTTGATTAATGCCATGTTTATTCCTGCTATGGCAGTAGGTTTTCTTTATGGTGTGAGAATTACACAGCGAGCAGTCAAACCTTCAGAAATGCGCAGTCCATTAAAGAATTCAATTGTAAAAATTTTCTTATTTATTTTTGTTATTGGTGGAATGTTTAGTTCTGTAAACTTTGCCATAAACGGTGGTAGTATAATTCCTGATGTTACAATTTTAGAAGACGGACTTTTGCCCTGGTTAAATAAATTTGTCACAGCAAATGGCGGTGCAACTTTTATGATAATTACTAGCATTGCATTGATGGCAGCAGCTAGCAAAAGAGTTGTTGGAATGACTAGTGGATTTTTAAATAGAATGATAACTTTTGTTGGAACATTTGTTTTCTTTACAATGCTTGTTTTGAGCTTCACACATTCCGATCCTACATCATCTGGTGTTTTCTTGTATACCTTTTATCAAGCGGGAATTGTTGGTGGTGCATTTTATGCAATGAATAAACAAACTAACAATCAAAACAAGCTTGAAGACTTTGCTAATGGGTTTTAATTTCACTCATCAAAATCAATATAAATTCCTGAGATTTCAGTGTTGAGTCTATCCCAGTATTTTTCACAACCATCAGCTTTGAAATCATTTTCCTTACATTCATTGAAATAAGATATTTCGTCTCTTTGCATGTTATCTGCAAATAGTACATCATCACCAATTCCTAATGCTATGAGACCAATTGCTGCAAGACTTGCGGCAACTACAATCATGCCAAATCCTGCGTGTGCATGATTGCCATATTTTGCCATTTACGAAAAATCCATGACTCTTGAATTTAATCTTTTCAAGTTTGGATTTTGCGATCAAATTTGTGATACTAGTGTAGTTTTTTGGGAAAAAAAGAATAGAGAGTGCTTGAAAATACCATCATTGAGCATTCAAATTCTCCAATATGAGTTTCTTGGACCAATTCCACTTGGTGAATGGGGGCCTCCTATGGAGAAACTGGTATTTTTAATCTTGTCTAGAGTCAAAGACAATTTCAATATAGTCTATGTTGGTAATTGTGAAAAGACTGATGACAAGTCTTTTTTTACTCAACATTCAGAATTCAAATGTTGGATAAAACAATCAGGTTCTGAAAAATCCTTGTACCTTGCAATATTGCCTATGTTTGAATCAGATAAAGATTATAGAAAAAATGTACTCAATAAAATAATGACTTACTACAAACCACCATGTAATTCTAATTATACTAAAGTAAAACCTACTTATGTAATTCGAAAAACAGAAACACCAAGTTTAGAATCAAAAAAATTCTCTTGTCCTTGTTGTGGGTCTGAAATGAAGCCTGAAAAAATTCTTGAAAAATCTACTCTTTATCGTTGTACTGGTTGTGGAATAAGTGATACCAAACTTAACTCTTGACTTTATTTTGTACATCAAACAATTGTAACATTAACAAATCCATTCCTTTTTTTAGATGTTGAAATTCATTAATAGAGTGCATTTGGCCATCTACTAGAGCCCTCATAATTTTAATCGAACTTTTTTGATAATCATCTGATGCAACAATTTCCATAGCATTAAGTTTTGATAAAATGTTATCTAGATCTTTAATCATTTCATCTGATGGTTTGTGTTTATCCATTACTTATGTGAAAAGATTTTGATATATGAATCGTTACAACAGATCTTCATCAATCTTTTGGATTGGATCTAAAAACTCTTTGCATGTACATGTTGGAATTTGACATTTACCTACTTTGAGAATTGAATTACTATCTTCATTTGGGATATGTACCTCATCTGTATGGTGACATCTCTTACAATTCATAGTAAAAAATCAATTTCTCCAATATTTAAGCCCAAAGTCAAGGAATTAAAACTGCTCTTGCCTCAATTTCTGAATTTTTTAATTTTTTGAGTACTTCATTTGCGCTTTCTAATGGAAATATTTGAGAAATCACTTCAAGATTTTTTTCATCACATATCTTGATTACTTGCTCCATGTCTTTTGTTGTACCAATCAGAGTTCCTCTGATTGTCTTTTCTTCAAATGCCATAAATGCCGGATTTTCTCCAACTGTTGCAATCACAATCAATCCTCCTTTCTTTACTGACTTTATTGCAGTATCAGTAACAATATCTGCTGGTGCAAAAACAATAGCTGCATCAAGTAATCCATGTTTTTCTTTTAATTTGTCAAGAAACTCTTGTTGGTTTTCAGAAAAAGTCATTGCATCTATTGCACCTAATCTCTTTGCAACATCTAGGTGATTTTGAGTTCTAGAAAATGCAATCACATCCGCATTTTCTACTTTAGCAAATTGTACTGCCATGTGACCAACACCACCAATCCCAAAAATTCCAATTTTTTTATGTAGTTTTGGTTCTGCAGCTTTGACTGCTTTGTATGCTGTTATTCCTGCACAAAATAATGGTGCTGCATACTCTGGTTTCATACTTTCTGGAACTTTGGTTGCAAAATCTTCTGTTACTGTAACGTATTCTGTGTATCCTCCTTTGAGCGATTCTCCTAAAATTATTGATGACTCACAAAGATTCTCTTTTCCTTCTTTGCAGTATAGACATTCTTTGCATGACTCTAGCAGTGGTGTGATTCCTGCTCTGTCTCCAACTTTGAATTTAGTTACGCTATCACCAATCTGTTCTACTTTACCAACTAGTTCATGACCTGGAACTGTTGGAAGAGTTGGTGGAATTCCTATATCTTTCCAGTCCCCTTCTATTCCGTGAAGCTGAGAGTGACAAACTCCACAAGCTTCAATTTTTATCAAAATCTCGTTTGGTCTTTGAATTTCATGCCTATCTATCTGAGTTAACTTTAATGGATTTGTCTCGATTTTTGCACACTCAGAAAGCACCATTGCACGCATCTTTTCCATAATTCTCAAAATATGACACGAAATTTTAAGATTAGCTAAAGTTTTCAGAGTCTAAATTAAGATTTGAGAACAGTCCTTCTTTTACAATAATGACATTTTCAAGCATGTGTAGTTCTTCAATTCCATTTTTGTCTTTTACTTTAATTAAAATATCTACTTGACTCATTTCGGTTTGTGGCTGTAACATTATTTTCATAGTTGAAAATGTTCCTGTATTAGCATAATATGTAATCCCATTAATTACTTCAATTTTTGAAAAGTTATTGTTTTGGTCATATGTTCCCTTCATGCCAAATTCATTATGAATTTTTACTTGAGCAGCTAGAGTCTTTACATCTTTACCATCAGGATAAATATACAATGAAATGTCTGGTATCTTGTTATTAATCATAGGAAGTTTAATTTCAATATCAATATAATCCCCTACGAAATATGTTTTTGTTGTATAGTAATCTCCTAGATTAAATTGCAAATCAAAATTTGAATCAACAAATCCATTTGGATATGAATGGATGATATCTATAATATCTGTAACTAAAATTTCACTTGAATCAATATCTGTTCCCATTAAACATAAACAAGATTCATTGTCAGGTGCGCCTAGCATGTGTCCAATTTCATGTTTTATTGTTTTGCTTAATTTTTTATCGGACAGCTGAATATGTTCTGAATTAATTACTATGTCTTCAAATTCAGCAAGTGATGCTATGGGTTTATTTTCTGTTAATGTTTTTTGATAGTTATCAGTGAAAATTGTTATAGTTGATGAATCTGTATTGACATATCCTGCCATTCCAATTAGGAATTGTTTTGATAAAATTGGAATTTCTTCATACTTTATAATTACATCACACATTTCTTCAGTTGTCGGGTTTACGTAAATTGACATATCCCAAACATCACTTCCTGTCAATCTAACTAAGGAATCACGCCATTCTTTAACTGCATTTGCTGCTATACTATTGATATTAGAATCATTACTAAATGTGCAAAAATCTAACTGAGAATCAGCAAATATGTTTTCTTGCACACCACTAAATGTATTAAATGAAATATTGATCGGCTCTGTTGATTCTGCTGATGCTTCTCCAATTCCAATTATTAACAGAATTGAAAATATTACTATTAGTTTCATTGGAATTCCTCAACTCTACATATTCTGTAAATCCCAATGCTATCATTTTGATCAAACTTGTAGTTACAATCAAATGAGCTAAAAAGTACATTCTGGCATTCGTATGAATAATCCAAAATCGATGATTTCACACATTTTTGCCTACATTTTTGATAATATCTGTGCGTAAGTACTAAATGTTACATATTGATTTTCAGGTATGAATTATCTAGGACTATTATTGAATAATATATCATGACTGAAATCACAAAGGACGATCATGAAAGAGTGAAACTATTGCGGCTTATTACAAACTCGAAAAATGAATTCAAGAAACTAACCCTGGATCAATTAAAGCGATTAGAAGAACTAGTTGAAAAAAAAGATTACAGTCATGACAAGAAAGCACATAAATCAAAAGTGAAATTACTAAGAAAAATTAATGTTAGGATTTACGAAATTACCGAAGGAAGAGGAATTTGGTAATTCCAATTAGGTACAAATATTCTAATGATTTTGATTAACTATGGCAGAAAACAATCTCATTAAAGAGACTAGTCCATATTTGCTTCAACATGCAAAGAATCCTGTACAATGGTATGCATGGAATGATGAGGCATTAAAAAAAGCAAAAGAGGAAAACAAACCAATTTTTCTAAGTATTGGATATAGTGCATGTCATTGGTGTCATGTAATGGCACACGAATCATTTGAAAATGAAGAAGTTGCAAAATTCATGAACGAGAATTTCATAAACATCAAAGTAGACAGAGAAGAAAGACCTGACATTGATGATATTTATCAAAAAGTCTGTCAGATAGCGACAGGTCAAGGTGGTTGGCCATTGAGTATTTTTCTTACTCCAGATCAAAAACCATTCTATGCTGGAACTTACTTTCCTGTATTGGATTCTTATGGACGCCCCGGTTTTGGAAGTATTTGCAGGCGACTCTCACAAGCATGGAAAGAAAAACCCAAAGATGTTGAAAAATCAGCTGAGAAATTTCTTGATACATTAAACAAAGCAGAAACTATCAAAGTTCCATCAAAATTAGAACGAATCATCCTTGATGAGGCTGCCATGAATTTGTATCAGTTAGGTGATTCAAGTTATGGTGGATTTGGCTCTGCACCTAAATTTCCTAATGCTGCAAATGTTTCATTTTTGTTTCGTTATGCTAAACTTTCAGGTCATTCACAATTCAATGAATTTGCGCTCAAAACTCTCAATAAAATGGCAAAGGGTGGAATTTTTGATCAAATTGGAGGGGGATTTCATAGATATTCAACTGATGCAAAATGGTTGGTTCCTCATTTTGAAAAGATGCTATATGATAATGCTTTGATTCCTGTAAATTATGTAGAAGCATATCAGATAACTAAAGATCCTTTTTACCTTGAAGTATTACAAAAAACACTTGATTTTGTTTTACGCGAAATGACTTCTCCAGAAGGTGGCTTTTATTCTGCATATGATGCAGACTCGGAAGGCGTAGAAGGGAAATTTTATGTTTGGACAAAAAGTGAAATCAAAGAAATTCTTGGAAGTGATGCGGATCTGTTTTGTCTATATTATGATGTTACTGATGGGGGAAATTGGGAAGGAAACAGCATTCTATGTAATAATATCAACATATCTACTGTTGCTTTTAATTTTGGAATAACAGAAGAGAAGATTAGAGAGATTTTAAAATCATGTTCTGAGAAATTATTAAAAGTTCGTTCAATGAGGGTTCCTCCAGGTTTGGATGATAAGATTTTAGTTTCGTGGAATTCATTAATGATTACTGCATTTGCAAAAGGTTATCGTGTAACCCATGATTCTAGATATCTTGATGCTGCAAAAGACTGTGTTTCTCTTATTGAAAATAATCTTTTTGCAGGTGATAAACTATTACGAACTTACAAAAATGGAACCGCAAAAATTGATGGGTATCTTGAAGATTACTCTTATTTTGCAAACGCATTACTAGATGTCTTTGAGATTGAACCTGAACCTAAATATCTTAAACTAGCATTGAAGCTTGGACATCATTTAGTAAATCACTTTTGGGATTCTAAGAACAATAGCTTTTTTATGACTTCAGATGAACACGAAAAACTAATCATTAGACCAAAAAGCAACTATGATCTATCTTTACCTTCTGGAAATTCTGTTTCTGCTTTTGTAATGCTTAGACTATATCATTTATCTCAAGAACAAAAGTTTCTTGAAATTACCACAAAAATTCTAGAATCTCAGGCACAAATGGCTGCTGAAAACCCATTTGGATTTGGATATTTACTAAATACTCTTTCTATCTATTTAGAAAAACCATTAGAAATTACCATCATCAACCCAGAAAATTCAGAGCTTTGTAAATCACTTCTAACAAAGTATTTACCTAATTCATTTATGGTCACAATTCAAAATTCTACTCAGTTAGAAAATCTATCTGAATATTCTTTCTTTGCAGGGAAAAATTTTGAAGACAAAACTTCAGTTTTCATTTGTAAGGATTTTTCTTGCTCTTTACCATTACATACACTTGATGAGATAAATTCACATCTTTAGATTTTTTTCATATCTATAGCAATTGTATTTCCAACTTGAGGCCTTCCCATATGGTCATATCTTGCTTTTGGCATTGCTATTGTGATTTGTGTTTGTTGATATGTTTTAATATTTACAGTTGGTTGGGCTTGTAATATTGCTTCTAACAATGGCATAACTTGCTCTTTAGTTTCTGAATCAAGCTTTTTTGAAACATTTTCTATGATCATTTGTTTTTGAGAAATCGGCTCAGTTGAGACATTTTCAATTAATGTCAATTGAATGATTTTTCCATTGTCTACTATCTGTGAAACTTTGAATTCATTTGTTTCCGACAATACTTTATTCAATTTTCTTAATGATTTATCTTTAACGAATTGAGAAATATAGTGCAAATGCAGCTATTGCCACAGCTGAGGACACTCCTAACCCAAAGATAATTTTACTTCCATCTACATTCATAATTCTTATTTTTTTAAATCCCATTAAACTGTAACTAATTTCTATTTCTTGAAAATCTCTTTACTGATAATTTCTACGTAAGTGTTTTATTAGATTATTCATGATTATTCATATCGCAAGCCAACTTGTACTTTCAAATACCTGCGATAACGACCATGTCCACCAGGAGAGTGTCCAATTGGGCACTCTTTCTAATTAAAAATTATGCATCATTTTCTGTAGAATCTTGCTTAGGTTTGTCATCTAATTCCTTTTCATTGTTTTGTGACTTGTCAGTTGCAAGTAAGGATTTTTTGATTAGTGGTGCTCGCTCTTTAATTATTCGATTGAATTCTTGCACATCTTCTAAACTTGGTGTTTGTTGTTGGTTTTGGTATGCTTGTAAAAATCCAGAATACACACACCCTGTTATAATTCCAAATGCCGTGTCTGGTACAGATTCTATCTCTGGCACAAAATTTTCTGCAATTTGTCTGTATGATTCTGATTCACTAATGTAATAGTCAATCAAACTATCAATGAAATCTTTGTTCTCTTTAGAAATTACCATGACTTTTTCTCCTTTTCCTAGTTTATTTAATTGTCTTTGATTAATCGTTTATTTATTCATAAATTATTTCCTAAATGTTGTGGAAATTAGAACTAGAAGAAAATTTTTTTCATATATATGACTCTAAAAAATTGATTGCAGGGTATTTTGATCCTGATTATGGCGAGCTTCACCCAAAAGAAAATTCTGATGAAATTATTTTATCAATGTTAAAAAATCACGACAAAATTTCAGGTGGTTTGATTATGTTTCCTCTAGTCAAATTCAAATTGTTTGACACTGATTTGGATACTAGTATTTCTGAAGTGGAAAAAAATGTGGTTCGAGTAAATGAACATTTGCAAAAATGGAAAAATTTCTTATCCAAAACTAATCGTGTTATTCACTCTATTAGAATATCTCATACTGATCAAGATATGCTAACCATCACTTTTCCGATGAAATTCTCAAAACCAACACCTCTAGAAAAAACAAAACTATTAGAAGAAATTTTTCCTACTTTAGATTTGTTGCAGAAATCAGGTTTGCTGTGATTTTACCTGAATACCTTGTAATTCCAATGTATACAGTTAATGCCCCAACTAGCAAAACAAGTGTTCCAACAGGAAATTCTGGAACAGCTGCATATTCCTCTGACTCTGCAATCAAAGTGTATTCATTAATTCCACTAGCTTGAATTTTGTCAGGAATTGCTATTACAAAGAATGCATTACTTTCTGCTCTCAGGTAATCTGGTTCTGGATGAACTCTAGATACTGCTGCTACATTTCCATCTTTGTCGTAAAGCGTAGCAATTACTGCCACAGTATTGGCTGTAATGTCTCCTCTGTTAGTTACAGTTCCAGTAATCATCAAATTATTGTAATTGTCTCTAGATAACTCTGATTCGATAATATCTATGACCTGATTTTTTGGAGGGCTAATCTTGTAATTTAGTTTCAATGAATATGATTCAGTTTTTTTTGCTTCATAATTTGTTAAAACCAAATCAAATGGCCCTTTCATTCCTGGCATGATTACATTTACTAGTGAACTTACTTCCTTTGTTTGAATAATGAAATTATTTTCATCAAGTAAAGTAACATGAACATTAATTTGGTTTAATGGAAAGTCTAAATTGTTTTTAATTTCACCAACAATGTGTAGTGCACCATCATCACCAATGTATTGTTGATCATTTTGGATAATTACATCGCCAAATGCTAAAGGTGTTATTCCAGCAAAAATAATAATAATTATGAAAATTTTTTTCATAATTCATTCATGTAGTATTCTTTAAAGAAGTTTATGACAAATGTCTGTTCATGGCAAATGTTCAGTCTTCCATTTTTCTGCCTCATTTATACAATTAAACCAGTCTACTTCAATTTTATCTGAATCAAATTCTCCTAATTCATTTTTAAATTCTTTATCGCATTGACTTTTCATATTCTCTGATACTTGAATTACTTTTTGTGTTAACCCTGTTGGTGGTGCTTCAAATTTTTCTGGTTCTTCATAATTTTTTACACCTGTTTTGGCTGAATAAAATTCAACGAGTCCCAACATTTCATATTCTAATGCTTCTTGGATTTGAGTGTCTGATCTTACTTTTGCAGACTCGTCTCCTGTTATTATCCATTCAATGAATTCTGAATCACTTTTTAGCTGAGATTCAGAGGAGAGCTTTAACAATTCCACTGAACTCTTGAAGAGTTCTGGTGGCGTTAATTCATCATATCTGAAAATTGTTTCTTTAAATTTAGTTAAATGTTTTTCATAGAAATCAAATAATCTTTCTTTTGAAATATCCCCTTCTTCCCATCTATTTTTCTCAGAATAGAATTTTAATTGTAATTGATTTACATCTTCTTGAATTTGGTTTAACTCAATTCCAAACTGTAGACCTTTTTGTTTAGTTTGCTCAACTGAATAATTGTATGCTATAATTGATCCAATAATGAGAATTACAGTTATACCAATTATGATGTTTTGAATTTTCTTTTTCTTCAAAGATAATCTATATAATTTCCATTTTCGTCTAATTTGAGTTCAATTTTAAATTCAGTACCGCTGATAAATGAATCATTGCGAATTGTTCTAACTCTTGCTATTACAAGCTCATATGGCCAAATCTCAACTACTATTGAACCAACTTTAGCACTTGGCGTTTCAGTTATTTCCATATCTTCACGCTTTACTCCATGTCTTTCTAACATGTGAATAGCATGATCTAATAGTGGTTGTGGATTATTATAATTTAGTACCAAAACTTTTCCTTCATACTCTATTTTTTGCAATTCAAAATAATCCTAATTAACTCATATAACAATTATTCGGGAACAATCACATTTAGTGTCATTGTGCTTACAACTCTGGAGAGTTTTCTAATTGTGGCAATTGCTTTAGCAAATTCTTCTGGGCTTGCTGTTTGAATTTCTGCAATTACATCATATGCCCCAAAAGTAAGATACGCATTACTGACTTTATCCATCTGTCTTAACTCATCTACAATGTATTCTTCAGCTCCCAGATCACAATTTAATAAAATGAATCCTTTGTGCATTACTTTATCTTAATCTAATTACGAAGTTAAAGTCTATAAGTTTTACAATTATTACCATCTACTACGACCACCGTAGCTATTTTTACCGCCTCTATCACTGTATCTTTTTCTACCACCACCTCTGTCATCTCTTGAATCTCCGTCTCTGTGTGATCTTCCGTATCCTCCAGAACGACCTCCTCTGGAATAGTTTGATCTTGATTGACCTCCGTATCTTCTTGATGGCATTTGTCTTTTTAGGGGATCTGGAATTGAAATTTGTATTCCCATTTTCTGATTTAAATCTTCAAGTGGAACTTTGATTTGACGTTTGATAATATTCCAATCTCCAACAGATGAATATGACACAAATGTTATTGCTTTACCTTTTGCACCTGCTCTAGCTGTTCTTCCAATTCTATGAAAATATAACAGTTCTTGATTTGGTACGTCATAATTGATTACTAGTTCTACTGTTGGAACATCTATGCCTCTTGAGGCTACATCTGTTGCAACAAGAATGTCAGCTTTTCCACTTCGGAATTTCCCCATTGTTTGTTCTCTTCTGTGTTGCGACATATCTCCTTCAATTGCAACAGCGTTAAATTTTTCTTGGTGAAGGAATTTTGCAACATCTCTTGTTCTATATTTTGTTGAACAAAATACAATACATTGACGTTTGATTGGTTTGATGAAATCAATTAGATACTTGAATTTGTCTCTGTCTTTAATTACCAAAAATGATTGATCTATTCCATCTCCACTAAGATCATCTGCACTTAACAGAAACTGTTTTGGATTATTTAGATATTCTTCAGAGAGTCTTAGAATCTCAGTTGGCATTGTTGCTGAATACAACGACATTACTCTGTCTTCTGGTGCTAAATCTAAAATAAATGAAATATCCTCAATGAATCCCATATCTAACATTGTATCTGCTTCATCTAGAACAATATGGGTAATGTCTCTTAGTTCTATAGATCCTCTTTTGAGATGATCTATTAGTCTACCTGGTGTTGCTACAACAATTTCTACTCCTCTATCAAGAGCATCTAACTGGATTCCCATTCCTTGACCTCCATAAACTGTTACAACTCTGATTTTGGTATATTTTCCAAATTTCTTTATCTCTTCTGTTATCTGCATTGCAAGTTCTCTAGTAGGTGCCATGATCAATCCTTGAATTCCATTTCTTGGTTTGATTTTTTGTAGCATTGCTAATGCAAAAGCTGCAGTTTTTCCAGAACCTGTATGGGCTTGACCTACAACATCTCTTCCTGCAAGTAATACTGGAATTACTGCTTCTTGGATTGGAAATGGTTCTTTATACCCAAGATCTTTAATCCCTTTCAGTATGTCGTCGTTTAATCCTAATTCTTTAAATTCTGTCATTTTTGTTTTCTTCTCTTAAGCAACAACGAAAAAGCTCATTGCTTACTCGTCGTTATTCCGATAATTGCGATTCTCGATTATGGTCTAATAAACGCTTGTTATTTTTACGCATCTAATTGAGCATCAATAACTTTTTAGAAACTATCAAATGGTTGTGCTTCCTTTAACTCCACATGTCCTAGTTAGATAATCGTATTGTCAAATCATACAATGATGTCATATCTTTAAGAAATTTAAAAGCCAATGACGGGATCTGAACCCATGACCTGCTGATTACAAATCAGCTGCTCTACCAGGCTGAGCTACATTGGCACAAAGTAAAATGAAATTTTTCAGGTTTAAAATGTTACCTAGATATTCTAAAAGACTCTTTTCTATTATGATCTGTTTGAATTGACAGTCAGTTTATAATATTCCGCAATTTTGATACCTATGATGAGAATAAGATACATCGAACCAAACAAACTAAAGATTTTGATGATGATGTTTTTTGGTACAGGCATAATGGGTTTGATTATGGGACTGCAATTCGCTCCTCCTAAAATGACTATGATTCTTACTTTCATGGGCGTAATTAACATTGGATTAGGCGCATTTTTCGTATTTATCTATTTGACACAGACACGTAGTGAGCCTGATAAAAGAAAGAAAAAGAAAAAGCGGGACTAGAATATTTACCATAAAATATCTTGTAGAATAATAATTGATTCTGTTTTGTATGAAATATGTTTGAACAGGTAATGATATTGTGAATTTTTTAAATCAGTTATGAAAGATATTTCTCTTGATTAAAGTATAAATAATAATGCTCTTTCAACAATTCAGAAATGTTAGATTTAATGGCCAAGAAATTATTTCTTACAAAAGGTAAGGGTATTCATGAAGACCGATTGACAAGTTTTGAATTTGCTTTACGAGATGCTGGTATAGCTGGAACAAATATTGTATTGATTTCAAGTATATTTCCACCACACGCTAAACTAATTTCTAGGAAAGATGGTTTAAAACTAATCAAACCAGGCCAGATTCTATTCACAATTTATTCAAAGAACCAAACCAATGAACCACATAGAATGTGTGCTGCATCAGTAGGTATAGCACAACCAAAAGATAAGAAAAGATATGGCTATCTCTCTGAATACGAGTCTTTTGGTCAAAATGAATTACAAGCAGGTGACTATGCTGAAGATATTGCAGCACAAATGTTAGCATCATCCTTGGGAATTCCATTTGATGTTGAGAAAGCCTGGAATGAAAAAAGACAACAATGGTTGATTTCGGGTCAAATCTATAAAACTCAACATATTACTCAAGCAACTAAAGGTGACAAGGATGGCAAATGGACTACAGTCTTTGCAGCCGCAGTTCTCTTACTGTAATTATTTTTTATACCCTTTAAGATAAAATAATGCAGCAGCAATTGAAACTATGGTAATTATAATTACTACAACAATTGATTCATCAAATTCTACTTTTTCAACTTGAAGTTGAGTTCCTCCTAGAGAAAATTCTAATTCTTCTTTGTTTACTGTTGTTTTTTCACCAAAAATGTACTTACCTTGAATTCTTTGTCCTTCTTCAGGATCAAAAATCCATCCTTCTTTTGTAATATCTGTTGGAATCTTTTCATCGTCAATAATTTGTGTTGGGATGATGTTTCCTTTGATATTTGAAACATTTGTATTTTCAGGAGATAAAATAACTACCTGAATTATGGAATTAAGGGGATAAAATGCTGCTGAAAAATAATCTGATCTCTTTAGATTTTCAACTTTGAGAAATTCTAATGGACTAATCTCCGTAATTGATGGGGCTTTGTTTGGATAGTCAACTGATAATTTTAGCTGCAAAAGTGATTTTGAATCTGATGGAATTAGCGAAAATGTCATTTTTGAGTTTTCAGCATGTGATAAATCCTTTGCAACATCGTAGAATCCTCTCGCATCTCTAATTATTTTAGGAAGAAGTATTGCTGAAATCTTTTCATACATTGAATTAGTATCCTCCATAGGCATTGTGTAAACTGCTGAAACCAAACCTCTACCTGAAATTACTCCTGATGTCTCAAGGGCTACATTTGATTCATCATTAGTATGGACGTAAACTGAATGGAATTTGGCATCAGTATCAAATGCTTGGTTAATTTCACCAATGTATAATTCTGCAATCTCTTTTGTACCATCTTGAATAGCAATAATGCCCTTATCTTCAGGATTTCTTTCTACATTTATTATGATACATGATTGGTCTATTACTCCTAGAATACACTCGTCTTGATTAGTCAACATTATGGACTTTACTCTCTTGTCTTCTCTAATTTTTTGCTCTAATTCAGCAGGAATTTGGATTTCTTGAATGCTAGTACTTTGTAATGTAATTGACGCTATAACATTTTGAGATATGCTTTTATCAATAATTATTTGTGCAATTTCCTGAAAAGTTGCGTTTTTTACTTCTTGTGAATAGACATAATTTGTTGAAATCCCAATTAACACAATTAATGCTAAGAAAAATATCTTTTTTTGCATAGGTTGCTACTTTAAAAATGAAATTATTAAGTTTTACAAATCTTTGAAAAGATCTTTTATTGATGACGTATTGGAACTGATATCAACTTTGGTAAGATATTTCCTTTTGATTTTACCAACATGTGTTAAATCACGTTTGAATAATAAATCTGCAGTCCAACTAGTTGCAACCTGAAATCTTTTTTCAAGCATTGGTAACATAGATAAATAATAAGTTCTCCAAATTAACCATGCTAAAGATCCCTTACAATGTATACCATACACTACTGCAATTGCCACTCTTCTACCTAATGTGGTCATCATTCCTTTACTCTCAAAAGAAAATTCTCTGAGTATAGTTTTTCCAGTAATTACAGAATAAAGATTGTCTGCAACAGTTTTACTTTGATGAATTGAATTTTGAGCAGTTGGTGGATATGTTTGTCCAGTTGAAGGATTTGTAATTAATGCACAATCACCTAAAGCAAAAATATTTTCATGATCTGCTAACCTAAGATACTTGTCAACTTCGAGTTTTCTAGATTTACCATGTTTGCATTTTAATGATGATACAACAGGATCAATGACTGTTCCTGCAGCCCAAATTAGCGTCATACAAGGAATTATTTCACCATTATCTAATTGAACAAAATTTTCGCCTGCATCAATTGCCTTTGTATTTGTAATTATATTTACACCAACTTTTCTTAGATATTTACCAGCATCTTTTCCAAGATTTGGACCAAGTTCAGGCAGGATAAATTCTTTAGAAGTAACTAAATTCATACTGATATTTTCTACTCCAATACTGGGATAGAAATTTTTCACAGATTCCCTAATAAGATAATTAATCTCACCCATTGTTTCGACACCTGCAAAACCACCACCAACAATAACAAATGTCATCAACTTCTTTTTGAAATTTACATCTGATGTTTGAGCTGCATTCTCAAGCATATTGATTATTTGATTATGAATAGCAATTGCGTCTTCCACAGTTTTGATTACAAATGCATGTTCTTTGATATTTTTGTAATCATAAAAGTTAGTATTGCTTCCAAGTGCTATTATAAGATAATCATAATCAAGGGCATGTACTTTGCCATCAAATGTTCGAGTAATTGTAACTAATTTATGCTTAAAATCAATTGAGGATATTTCTGCTTGATAGAATTTGGCTTGTTTGCATAGTTTACGGATAGGTATGGTGATATCACTTGGATGGATTAGTCCTGAGGCAACCTGAGGTAGCATTGGTGTGTAAAGAAAATAGTTGTCTTTGCTTACTAGACTAATTCTGACATTTGGTTCGTTTTTGAATTTATTTTGAATTGATTTGAGAACATTAATTCCACCAAATCCTCCACCCAGTATGACAATTTTTTTAATTTGAGGCATGTTCTGTTTTAAAAAAACAACTAAGTAAATTTTGTACCTATTTTTACATACGAGTAGATGAACTTTTTTTGTTTTTTTTACGAAAATACATTATCAACTAGCTAATATTGTCACAAATACAAAATTTAGTTAGTATTGGCTCTAATTCCATTTCTTGTTGACGTTTTACAAGACCCAATAATTCAATTAATTGCAATTTTGAGTGCTTGTATTATTGGTATATTTCAAGGAATTATTCTTGGACGAGCCATACTTTTGAGATTTCCACGTCTTCAAAATCATTTAAAGACAATATCGTTTTCTTTGTTTATCGTATTTTTAGTAAATGCAGTTTTGAGTGTTCCACGTTTTTCCTCTCCTGAAAAAATTGATCTTTCTAATATATCTGCGGGTAGTACTAGCGAAATTATTTCTTCTATCTTTTTGATTTTTGGAATGAATACTGGATTTCTAACTGTTCTAGCTATTTCTGTTACTGTGATGACTTTTGTTCTTTTAAAATATACAGACATTCATGGAATAGCAAAAGCATTTGTTTTATTTTTTAGTGTTATAATTTTATTATTTACTGGTCTTAGTAGATTCACAGATCTTACACCTAGCACATTTGAGGTGCTTTTGTATTTTCTTTATCAGTTGGGAATTACTATTGGTATTCTAGCTGGTACCATCAGAAAAATTAAACCAAAAAAAATAGACCTAAAATAATTTCAAACGTTTAAATCATATTGTCATTGTTTTGATTTTGACATCGAATTCAAACCGTTCGGGGAACAAGCTGGCAGTCCATGCGTTGGACTGTCAGCCCCATTTATTAAAAAATCTAATTCAATGATGATAATGCTTTAACTTGCTCATCAACATAATCAAAGCCTTCTTGCCAAAACTTTGGAGATCTTATATCAAATCCATATTCTGAGAGGAGTTTCTCTGGTTTTTTAGAACCACCTGCTGCAAGAATCTTGATGTATGATGGAACAAAGTCTTTTCCTTCTTTTTTATATCTCTGAAATAGAGATAACGCAAGCAAGTTTCCAAAAGAGTATGCATAGCAGTAAAATGGCGTATGATAAAAGTGAGGAATACAACTCCACTCTATAGCAAAGTCTTCAGAAAGACTCACTGAATTTCCAAATTGCTCTTTTAGATTTTGTAGATATGTCTTTGAAATCTCATCTACTGTGGTTCCTTCTCCAATTTGTTTATGAGCATCAACTTCAAAGATTGTGAAAAATGATTGCCTTAGAATTGTTGCATACAAATCATCAATTTTTTCTGATAAGACGATCTTCTTTTCATCATCTGAAATTTTGTCAGATAAATTATCATACAATAATAATTCTGAAAATGTGGATGCAGTCTCTGCTAAAGGCAATGGGGCATCTTGAACCAAAATTGATCTGTCTTGTGCTGCTTGGCTATGTACTGCATGACCTAGTTCATGAGCTAAAGTAAAAACATCTCTTGACTTGCCTGTAAAATTTACCATGACATATGGTGTGATTTTTGGTGAAAGAGTACTACAAAATGCACCATCTCTTTTTCCTTGTCTTATTGATGAATCAATGTGATTCTCATTGAAGACTTTTCTTGCAAATTCTTCTAATGATTTACTAAACTTTCCAAGTGACTCAAAGACTAACTTTACAGATTTATTGTATGTATAATTTTTCTCTTTGATGTTAGCAGCTGCTGGAGCATATACGTCATATCTTCGTAATTTTTTAATTTTTAACATCTTTGCTTTTTGAACAAAGAACTTTTGAAAAATAGGAGAATTTTTCCTACAAACTGCAAGAAGTGATTCTATGGTTTTATCATCTATATTATTTCCAATGTTTCTCATTGAAATTGGTGAATCATATCCTCTAATTTCGATACCCTCATCTCTCCAATTAAGAACAATGTTTTGATATATCTCGCCTATCACTCCTTTGTTTTCAGTATATTTTGTTAGAATGGTTTTGTAGGCAGCCTCGCGAATCTTTGGGCTGGTATTTCTAACATAGTTTGTGATTTCTTCTCTTGTCATTTTTTTGGTCTTGTTTCCTATTTTCATTTTGTATTCATAGGAATTTGTTATCTTATCATACAGTTTAACAAGTGCAGAAATTCCTGTAACATCTAGTGTATTGATGATTCTCTCTTCAGGTTCACTAAGAGCATACTTTGCAAATAGTCTTTTGTGTGTTAGATATTCTGTGAGTTCCCCTGAATCTTTGATGAGTCTTTTTGCATTTTTTTCATCTATTTGTGTTTTCCACCATAAATCAAAAAACAAAATCCTGTTTGAAATCTCAGAACCTAATTTTGACATCTTCGTCATTAGTGATGTTGCTTCATCTGATTGAGTATCTGAAGAATATGACAATGATGCATATCCGCCAATTTTACTCATCTTTCCAGAAATTTCTTCAATTTCTTTCAGAATACTCTTAAATTTCTTTGAGGCCATTTTAGGATCTAATTTTAGTTTTATTTTTTCAAACCTTTTTGCCTGATTCTCTAGTTCTTTAATCTGATTTTGAAATGCTTGACTCTTTGGGTTCTTTACTAGTTCTGATAGATCCCATTCTCCAAGCTGATATTTTACCATTTGATGATATCATTTTGTAACTATTAAAAAATGAATGCGTGTATATTCTAGATTACACTAGGGATTTGTCAGTTTGGTTCACTGTTTCTAAACTTTCAGTAGGTTTGATTTTGTTTTTCATATAAGGAATTGCATTTTCTAATTCCTCCATTGAATTATAAATTGTGTTTCTTTGGTATTCGCTAAGTGACTCACCCATTCGTTGTTCATACTCTGCAATTTCTAGAGAAAGTTTTCTAACATCATTCATTAACTCATTTGCATTTGTAACAGGATCTGCATGATTGTTCCAACCAAAGGTAAGTTTTGTAATTTTTAATACCAATTCGGAAATTTGCATATTTTTCAATAGACCTTCTTCATCAATTTTTTGCGAATCCATAAAAGTTGAAAAATACTATTCAGTACTTAAGCATTTGTGATCGATAGTTGAAGACTCAGGCATAATCTATTTAGGATTATCAAGAATAGATGCTTTAGTTGTATATTCCTAATTTTGTGTAATTCATAGTGTTTGATATGTTAAAAAAATTTGTTATCTAATTTTTTGTTTCATACATCTCAAAATCATCATGAATAATCTTTGTATCTTGGGTTGTAGATGATTTTTTTGGGAGTATGATGTGTACTTTGGTTCCTTTTCCAATTTTTGATTCAATTTTTATGGTACCTTCATGTCCTGCAACTATTCCATAAATAATTGAAAAACCTAGACCTGTTCCTCCATGTTCTCGTGTCATTGAAGAATCTACTTGGTAAAATTTTGTACCAACCTTACTTGCTTGCTCTTCAGACATTCCAATTCCATTATCTTCAACAATTATCTCTGCATCTTTTCCTGTAGTTTGAAGTGTTATGTTGATCTTTCCATCCATTTTTGGGCAGAAATCCATAGAGTTTGTCAAAAGATTGTTTATCACTTGGGTAATTCTTTGGCTGTCGCAAAAACATGTAACCTGCTCTTCAAGTGATGTAGTAAGTGTTATGTTACATTTTTCTATCTCTTGTCGCATATTTACAATCGAATCTTTTATTGGATCTACAAGATGAATTTTTTTCTTGTTTAGTTTCAAAACTTTAAGATCTAGTTTTTGAGCATCTGAAAAATCAGATATTAATCGAGAAAGCGAAATTGCGTTTTCTTTGATTAATTTGATTTGTCTCTTCTGTTTTTCGTTTAATTGTCCTGATTTTTCAGATAATAATAGGTCGGCAAATCCTTGAATTGGCGTTAATGGTGTTTTTAGTTCATGGGCAATCATTGATGCGAATTCTTCTTTTTGTTTACTTGATTTTTTAATTTCATTTACCATTTGCTGAATAGACTCAGACATAGATTCAATTTCTTCACTTCCACTTATGTTGATGTCTAAATCATAATCAGATTTTACAACCTCTTTTATTTTATTTTCTAGTTTTTTGATTGGAGATGAAATGTATCTTGCTAAAACAAATGATGCTGTAATTGCTAAACTAAGTATAATTCCTGCTAATATGATAAAATTATTTTGTACTTGGATTTGTTCTGCAAACAAAATAGATGAAGGTATATCAAAAAGAAGTATCCAATCATCACCACCATACTGGAGAAATCCTTGTTGCTTAACTGCTGAAAATAATGCTTCTTCTCCTTCATCCGTTTGTTGAAAAACTGTAATTGACTTGTCAGTTGATTGTATAAAATTTTGTAAGGTTGTTGATTCAGTAATCTCTTTCAAAAAACCTTTGTGAGGATGGCTTGAATAAATAATCCATCCTTCACTTGATGTCAAGTGTACTTCAATTGGCTTTGAATATATTGCATCTTCATGTAAAATATCATTAACTTTACTAATTGAAAATCCAAGTGTTAATACTCCAGAGATATTACCATTATCGTCATACATAGGACCAGAAAAATGTATGATTGAAGTGTTCAAACCTTCTGGTTGTGTGGGAATTTCACTATTGTATATTTTTCCTTGAATTGCTTCAGTGAAAAAAAGACTATCTGATTTATCTAAACCAATTTTTAGATTGCGTGTGTCACCAATTTTAATTCCATTCAAATCGTAGATTGAAATAAAAGTATACATTTGTGTTTGAGTTTCAAAATCTCTCAAATAATCCATTTTTTCTTTAATGGAATTTTGACTTCCTGCCAAGTTTAGGTTTGATTTAGAGGTCAGAAATTTAATATCAATTATTCTTTCATTCATCACTCGATTTATCTTATCCATTGCATTTGCAGTCAAAATTTTAAGATCAGAAGTCACAATTTCTTCAAATTCATTTGTAAAACTGACATATGCAATGTATGATGGAATTACTAAAGAAAGTCCAACAAGTGTAATACTTGATATTATTATTAATGTGGCAAGTTTCATTGTTCGCTCAATTCTTTGACAAACTTTGGTTCAATGATGTCATAAAACGTTGGCCGGTATGAAATTTGTCCCCGTTCCATATAGAATTTTGAAATCTCATCAATTGCATTTTTTAAAGTAGCGTCATTTGCGGGATCCATAACTCTGATGTTTTCATCAAGGTCAGTCATAAAAACAGCCTCCAATCCTAACAACATGGATTCTGGAGACACGTTTTCTGCCTCTGCCATAATTATAACAGATTCATCAGGGTTTGTTTTTTGATATTCTTGCGCCTCAAACATAGATTGCACTATTTTTTGAATATCATCTGGGCGTTCTTCAATGATATTTACATCAAAAACTAAAACATCAGTTACTAAATATGGAAAATCACCCGCATTAGCTAATACATTGTATCCTTTTTCAATAGCCTCTGATTTGGTTGGCTCCCAAGTATGTCCTGCTTGAATAGTTCCATCATCTATTCTTTTGACTACATCTTGTGCCAGTACTATCTCAAAAAGAACGTCGC